>NZ_DIMV01000029.1:0-25410 GCF_002425715.1 Mesotoga sp. UBA5557 | reverse complement strand
ATTATATCACTTTGCCATCCTTAGGAGAAAGTGACCGATAATAAGAGAAGATGCATGTTGCACGACCATAATGAAGCATCACTTGGTCTTTTCCATGGAAAGAAACAAAATCGATTTTCTGGATCAAGTAAGCTCGCATTTTCTCCACGATTGAAGATAGTTTGTCAGGTGAAGCTCTGAGAAAGCCAATATAGCAAAAAAACGAAACGAGAATCAGAGAGTCGCGAAAACGGTGTGAATGCACCACGACGGAGATCGTATACTATCGCCTGATCGTCAACGGTGACTCCTATGTATTTTTATCTGTCCATTTTAATATTTATACATGTCCAGAAAAATGGTCAGACTCGTACTCCGGAGAAATACCGCTACGTGTAATGAAGATGAATGCAGATCCCTGCTGAAGAATTCTTCCCTTTCTTTCCGTATTTGTTCGTTCAAGTGGCGATAGTGATATCCAAACATTCAAATGACTTCGAGCACACACTTGTAATCTGTTTGTACGAGTCATATTTGGTAGAGGCATTTATAGCAAAGCAAGTTATGAACCTGAGAGTCTGATCTAGGCGGTTATCGATTCTTCTGAAGCCTTTTGTAAAAGGTTCATTAGGAATTCTTCTGGTGAGGTATTAGCCTCTACGCTTAGTTCTTGTATTTTCTCCGCTGCCACGTTGGAAAGTCTGATGCAATTATCGGCCTGGGCTGTTATTAGGATCTTGCCTCCAAGAGCATTGACGAGTTTGTGCATAGTCTGGTAGGAAAGATTCTGTTTTCCTGCCTCTATTCTTGAGATATTCGGAACGCTTATACCTGTGAGCTCGCTTAGATCCTTTTGAGTCATACCCTTCTCAACCTGAGTTCAATCAGTTCATCTATGAAGTTTCTTAGCGGCTTTCTCTCATTGTATATGCGCGCGAATTCCTCGTTCTTCATCAAGTTGGCCTTCAGTTTATCAAAGCCTGTCATCTATAACACCACCTTTCAGATTTCGAAAGAAGCCCACTTACTTTTGTATATTATCATATATGATAATACTAGTTGATGTCTCTCTTTATTCTTGGCAAGAAGGAAATAGAGTATTCGGTCAGACAAGAATCCGGAACTCGGGATTAACTGTTTAGTCTCTAGTGTTGGAGTAATTAATAATGCGACTTCTGCCCAGAAATATGGTTAAGTAATGATAATGAACTAGTCTGTCAATTGTGATCGACTGACTCCACACATTGATAAGTATGCTAGACTTACTGTAGTTGTCCGTTGAATGCGTTACCAGAACGATTGTGATCATTGAGATGGCAACCCACCAGTAGTTATGTATTGCATTCAACTGAATATTCCAACTTTTTCCCCTGTGTCACACCCAAACTCAGAGACTTACTTTCTTACGATTCTATTATTCGAATCGGTGCTCAAGTGGCATCCAAGAGGGAGGATCCTAGCATGCATGCAATCGACGAAAATGGAAGAACCGTGATCCTGAACGAAGATGGCAGCTGGCAGTATGAAAACTCAAAAGAATGGCGAGTTGTAAGAACCTATATGGGAGATTCGACAGAGAAAAAGACGGATCTCTTTCAAATCACCTATCCCCAGTGGAGGGTCAGGGTATCCACAGAAAAACGCGTGTGCATCAGCTGGCACGAACATGAATCAGGTGATCAAGACGACTTGATAGATCTGGGTTCCCCGGGTTCTGACGAGAGTTATGTCTACTTGAAAGGAAGCTTTTACCTAGACATTTTCATCTCAAATGGAAAATACAGAATAGTTGTTGAAGAGAAAGTTCCGGCAGAATGAATACTATACCCTTCATCTGAAACCGGGAACAAGGAATGCCTGAAACGATAAAGATTTCAGCATATCCCCCTCAATACAATATCCCAAAAATGGGAGAAAACATTGTTGATCGATGGAGCAAGACTTGTAGTACGTTTCACTATTGTTTTCTAATACTCACTTTCCCATCTTGAATCTGAATCTCATGGTTGCGAATAAGCAAGCTGATTTCTTTGTTTATGATGTTCGAGATGTTCGTTCCCGTCCTCTTGAAACCGAATAGTCTTGCCACATCTGTCTTCAAGTCCTCTCTATCCATTGTGAACGCGTGTTTCAGACAGAGTTTTATGGCCTCTTGAATCTCCACAGGCGGGATGTGTTCGGGTTTTCTCATATCATTTCTGCTGGCCGATTGTCTTGGAAGAATCCTTTCGTTGCGCTTGAGCAAAAAATCTCCCTGCAGAACATATGAATCCCTTGGGAATTGTGCCATAACATACTCCCGTAGACTCTTACGGGAGATATTCCCGGATTTTGTATACATATCCCAGTTTACCTGGAGTAAATCAGGGCGAGTATCGAAAAGCATGATAATCCTCGACACTACCTCATCCAAATGAACCGGGGCCTCTTTTTCAATTATCGCCCCAATAAGGCTATACAATTGAATAACTTTCTGCAATGAGACTAATTTGGTTAGGTCATGAGGTGAGAATCTTTCATACAATGGAAGGGTCGTCTCTTCTCTTTTTATTGATGGCAAAGGATTTTCGACTATCAGCTCATCATTGATGTTAAGTGCTTCGGTATTTTCTGAAACGGAGCCAGCAGCTTCTATCTCTGCAATGACTCTCTTGATTTCCGAACTTCTGTCGAAGATCCAATCTCTTGACCAGATTCTGATGATCTTCCAACCCAGATTCTCAAGGACTTGTTGGCGTAGCCTGTCTCTATCTCTTGCAGTTCTCGCGGAGTGATACATGGCTCCGTCGCATTCAATTCCTGCGACATACCTTCCAGGATGTTCATTGTCAACAATTGCCAGGTCTATCCTGTAGCCGGAGCATCCCACCTGTTTGTGTACATTGAACCGACGTGCGGTGAGTTCCTCAAATACCTCCTCTTCAAAGGGCGATTCAAATTCGCCGTCAGTGTTTTCGGTCTCTCTCAAAAGGAATTCCCTGCTTCCTCCCTCTTCAGCATAGTTCAAATATTCTCTTAGGGCTCTTACTCCTGGGGTCTGTATTTCAGCAGAGATGTCTGCTCCTCTTATCGAACTTACAACAGTGACTTTCCTCTTGGCTCTCGTTATCGCAACGTTGAGTCGTCTTTCTCCTCCATTTTTGTTTAGAGGACCAAAGTTCATGGTCAGCTTTCCCGAAGCATCTCTACCATATCCAATGCTGAAGATCATCTCATCTCTCTCGTCACCCTGAACATTCTCAAGATTCTTCACGAAGAAAGGTTCAAGTTTATCCTCGCCGAAGAAATCCTCGACAGACTGATCCTGGGAACGAAGCTCTTCAATTCGGTCAAGGATCGCCGTCTGCTGAGCTTCACTGAAGGCAACTACTCCTAATGAAACACCTGCCTTTGTCCTTGCATGGCTCATAACCATCTCGGCAACTCTGCGTGCTTCTTCAATGTTCTTTCTGCTCTTTGCTCTGTCATAAACTCCATTCGAAACATATTCAAAGCATATTCCGGAATCAAGCCCGTTAAAACTGCTGCTGGGGAATGTGCTGAGTCTATTCATGTAAAAGTGATAGTTTGAGAAGGCTATCAATGATTCGTGGCGGCTTCGATAGTGCCAGAGAAGTTTCCTTTCTGGAAGACCAGCCGCGCTACATTCGTCGAGAATGCTTTCGAGACTCTCCAGATCGTTCTCTTCATCTGTCATTTCGGCTTCATCGGGTTCAGAGATTCTGAAGAAGCTTGTGGGAGGTAGCTGTTTGTTATCTCCAACAACTACTACCTGCTTTGCCCTCATGATTGCTCCCACTGAGTCTTCCGGAAATACCTGGGAAGCCTCGTCAAAAATGGCGACATCGAATTTGAACTTTTCCGGATCGGTGAATACGCTTACTGAAAGAGGGCTCATCATCATGCATGGTTTCAGAACTTGAAGGAGGTTTGGTGTTTCCGAAAATAGTCTTCTGATTGATTTGTTTCGTCTCTTCTTGGCTATCTCTCTTCTCAGAATAGATGTCTCGGCACTTCCAGAATTCACAAGATTGGAAACCGGAATCCTCTGGGCGAGGAAAGAAGCCAGTCTCTTTCTGGCATACAGCTGTTGTTTTGAATCAAGTAACCGGAACTCTTTAACAAGAAGATTGTGGTCACTTGTGGAGAATGAGTTCAAAACCTCATCCTTTGCGTAGAGCTCCGACAAGAGGTTGCTATAAAAACCCTTTAGGAAGACTTTGTCAAGCACATCGGACCCAACTTCACTTTCCCTCGCTCTTTCGAGAAAGTCTTCCAGTCCAGCCTTCTCGAGAAAAATGATACTCTTCTTCATTGAAAGCCAGTCATCAAGTTTTGGAAGCGACTCTTGTAGTCTTTGGACAAAATCTTCAAAGCCTTCAAAGTCCGAAAGAGACTTGCCGTCAGAAAATGGTTCCGTGATAACCATATCGGATACTTCCTCAAGATCCTTGAAAAATGAATTTGTTGCCGTGATTCCACGCTTCACCCAGTCACTCCTGCCTGATATTGCCTGCTGGTTTGGGTTTCCTTTCGGCAATATAGAAAAGAATGAGAAGTATTCAATCAGCTCCCTTAGGTCTGATTCACTACTTCTCAAAGCTTTCTCCAAGTTATCATAACTCTCGTTGAAGCTCTTGATTACCCCTTTTGAGCTTTCAAGAAGACTTATCAACTCTTTCTCGTTGCAGGCTTTTGTCATTAGTCCACATTGGGAGAGAACTCTTTCCGACTTCTCCAAATCTTCTACGATTCTCTCGTAATTTAAAACTCCATCATATTTAAGCGAAGAAAGGATGCGGACATTCTTCTTATAACCTCCAAACAACCTACCAAAAAAGCTGTTGTATGAGCTCGAAAACTTTCTTTGAAGCTCATTGTGATTCAACTGAAGAATGGCCGGTCGATATCTCGTCAGAAGCGAGGCGGTCTCCTCAAATAACTTGACAGATTTGAGAGCATTAGAGATTCCCAAAAGTGAGCGAAGAGCATCAAACTGACGGGTGACTTCACTGTGAGAAACCTTGACCTCATCTATCGCGCTCTTTAAGTTAATGAAAGAATCTCCATAACTAGATGGAAGTTCTCTCTTAATTGTTGAAACATGAGAAAGAACCTCCTCTGCTAACTTCAAGGCCTTTTCTTCGGCCGAACTTCCGGACTCAAACAAGTCAAGAATCGTTGAAATCCTAGAATTTGTATATTCGAGTTCCTTACTGATAGACGATCTCCACTCAAGGGATGTTTCCTCGCCTATCTTCCTTAGTTTTCCTATAGTGTCTCTTATCTTCGTCAGCGATTGACGAATGCGCATTACGAAAACGGCATCAGGAGCAACTGCCTTGACTTTGTTAAGGACATCCTTCTTATGGTTGCGATAAATTTCGGCGTGGCGCTTCAAGTTGTCAAGATTGTTGATAATCTTGTCCAGTTGATCATGCGTGAGATCTTGTAGTTGTGCTACATCAAAACTCACAAGATCTACGTCATGCAAAGCTGCCAGATTGCCGTGAAGCTCAAATGCTGAAATCTCAAGAGAAGTTCTCTTTTCGTGCAGTCTTCTAACATAGCTGTTGAGTCTTTCTCTTATCTCCTTGAGTCTAGAGAGTTCACGCTCCAGGCTTTTCGTATCTACAGCATGGTTGTTAGCTTCATTTAGCACTCGTTCCAGCTCGTCCAGGACCACTCTCTTCCCTGTTTTCTTACTGTGAAGCTCCAGGCAAAAATCTCCCAATTCACAATCATCCAGACGGCGCTTTACAACTTCGAGTGCTGCCATTTTCTCGCTTACGAAAAGGACTCTTTTACCCTGACTCAGGGACTCCGCAATAATATTCGCTATCGTCTGACTCTTTCCAGTCCCGGGAGGTCCCTGTATCACGAGGTCTTGACCGCTTTTCACGGCAAGGATAGCCTCTTGCTGACTCGAGTCGGCATCTAGTATCTGATAGCAGTTTAGAGGATCGTTTTCCACATCCAAATCTGGAAGCTCGTCGTGTTCATTATCTGGTGCAATCAACGGCTTCCCCTCTGCAATTGTTCTCAACACAGAGTTTTCGAATATCATGTCTTCATAGTTCTCAAGGTCTTTGTACATGGCAAGCTTGGCAAAAGAGAAGACCCCTAAAGCAACGTCTTCAATAACCGACCAGCCCTCGATCGGTTCAATTAGCTGTCTGACTTTTACAAGTAGATCTCTTAGGGTCGACTCCTCAAGCGACATTTCCTGATCATAAGTAGATTCCAGGTCAAGGCCAAATTCCTGCAGTTTTTCGGAAAGTGTTGGATTAAGTACAATGTCGTCATCGATGATCCTTACGGAATAGGGTGAGGCAATTGTCTCGCGGCTAATGGAAACTGGAACAAGGAGTAAAGGGGAAACCACAAAGCTCTTGTTATAATCTAATTCTTTCCACTTGAGGAAACCGAAAGCCATAAAAAGGGTATTGATTCCCATTTCCTCGTAAGAAGTCCTGGACTTAAGTTTTAGTCTATTGAGAACAAGATTCATTTCCTTTTCTTCGCGGTCAGCCTGTATCTGGTTTGCTTTAAGGGAAATAGCGCTTTGATATTCTTGCTCTTTATCATCTTCTGGAGGAATCGGAACGAAGTTCATCTCTTTTTCTTGGACAACAATCTTACTGAAAATCTCACTGCTTGAAGGCTTTATAAGCATCAAATTGCTCGTCTTGCTGGTCCTGAAGTTGATTAATCTGTTTCTCATTGTGAGATCTAGCAAAGCTTTCTTCCACTTGTCGATCTTAACGGAAACAGCGTCATTGTTTTCCATGGGATCCCTCCAGAAGCCTTTCTTATACAGATGGTATAAACAGAATGAACTAGATGAAACGCGCAAAACGCTGACTCAACTCATCGAAGAGTCTTTCTTTCACTTAGATCAAAGATCCGTCCATTCTGGTTGGCAGAACTGATTGGAATCTTGAAATTCAACACTTGAGATGCACTTCTCTGGAAATCTCGAATTGCTAATGTTAACTCTGTATCTCCATATGTTCATACATTGCAGAAAACAGATTAAGCTCATTTGTCTAGAGAGATTGTATCATTTTGTAAGCAAATGAAACAATGTGAAGAACCTAGAAATAATGACTTTAGATATTTGGGAAGCAAACCCCGAAAGTGCGCACTCTGGTAAATTCAAGATCAATGTTTGAGCTGGCTTGATTATTGAATCATCGGCAAAATACGACGTGGCATAACTTGAGGCAGAGTCTTCTTTCAAGACTTCTTTTGCTTTTAACAACCGTTCGTCTACCTTTCGTTTCAACCATTTTCACCTCTATTTCTTCTGTGGAACTTATTGTACTCCCATCCAGTGAGTTGTAAGCATTAAGTAAAAGAACCTCCATGCACTATAAATCATATGTGCAAACAGTAATCATCTTCGCTTCAAAAAGAGCTGACATTCGAAGAAAGCAACTCCAACCCATCGCTTGTCCAATGCACACGGCTTCTTGACTCTCATGACTAGTCATTTACAACAGCCTTGCTCCAGTCAAATTGAAAAACCTCCCTGAAATCTACGTCGACGCCACCGGCTCTGGATAAGGTGATTTTAACTTCATCTATTCCATTTGAACTTGAACAATGATCAGATGGACAATGAAGCAACATAATGGTATCGGCTTCTGCCAAGTATGAACCGTTTCCTTCAAAATCCTCTATTCTTGGCATCTTTCCAGCATTTCTGTACGCTGAGCGTTTCAGCTTGGTCGCAAGGATGAATGCAATGCCCAGGGTTTTTCCAACTTGCTTTAGAAGGCCACAAGCTTTCCTCTTTCCTGACAGGAGGTAAAGGTCGTCGATGATGAAGATTTCGATCCCTCTAGAGTGATGGAGTTCGGCAGCAACTTCTATCGTTCTTTCTATGCTACGTTCCTTCAAATCTACAATATCTAATGTGAGCTGCTTCAGTTCATACAAACTGCGATTCAATTCATCTAATTCATCTGTGGGCAGATCTTTCGTATCTTCCAGCTTTAGCTGTGATTCGAAAACTCTTTGCAAAAGTCTTGTCTGAAGGTTTTTGGAAGGCTCGCTACATGAGAAAAAGGCAACTCGCCCACCTTCAAGTGCGAATTTATATGCCAGGTTTAGCAGAAACGTTGTTTTTCCGCTCATATGCAGTCCCCCAACCACCACTAAATGCCCGCTTGTTATTGGTTGGAGATAATTAGATAGACCTCTGTAAGGCCAGTTCAGATTCTTCATAAACCACCTCGAAATATCTGCCGTTGATCTGCTGTTAAGCTTACCATTCCACAACTTAAATCTATACTACAGCAGCTACACTGCCTTCATTAAATAGGGTCAGACTCATGTTAATGCTTTGGCGAAGAGGCTTGTTGAATTCCGTTTACTCCTGGATTCAGAATGATTACATCAAGCAGTTCATGAACCTTGCGCTCCCTAAGCTCGTTTTGTGTCGTGGTTCCTTTTCTTCGAGATCTTGCTGAACCAATCAGCGTTTTTTGTCAATTCCAGCCTCTGCATATTCGGATGTCGAGAGAGATTATCTTTTCTCAAGTTCTTCTTCTACAATCCTGTAGAACTCTTCTCTGGCATGTCTTTCCAGCCAGGGCATGTGACCGCATCTTTCCAGAACCCTGAATGTGAAATTCTCAAGTACCCTTGAAAGCGGAATCTCGACACCCTCTGCCGGATGGGGGTCGTAATCGCCATGGACCGCGAGAACGGGACAGAAAATCTTCTTGCCATTCTCGAGAAGCTCTCCGCTGAGCCTCATCTCTGAGGCCTCTGTCCATACGCTCTTGTATATCTCTGCATCGATATTGACTTCGACTCTTTTGGCATCTTCGAGAAGATCGAAGTGGTCTGTCTTGGCCAGGAGTTCTCTGAACTCAGATAGCAGTACTCTATCTTTCAGTTCTGCATTGTTCAGGAGCCTCATGAGCTCTTCCGCTCTAGCCTTTTCTTTTGCGTCAAGACGGTTCAGGCGAGTATTCATGATACCGGAAGCGTAATGCTGCTCGAAAGGACCGCTGCTTATGAGTATTATCCTATCCACAAGATCGCCATGCTCTGCCGCAAACAAGAAGACGAGCCACGCTCCCCACGAATGTCCCAGAAGAATAACCGGGGAAATGCAATAATTCTCGACAATCTCCCTTAACTCCTCTAATTGTCCGGGTACTGTCTTCTTTGTCTGATAGGGCTCCAGAACTCCCCGTCTCTTTCCCAGCTCTCTCGCGAGGGGCGCGACTCCTCCGGCCGCTCCCGGTCCTCCATGAACGACTACAACTCTGTATGGAGGATCGCCGTGCATTCTGAGATTGTCCATCTTCTGAACCTCCGCTTAGATGTGCTCTTATTCGTGTCTAGCGATTGCCAGGTATTTACAACTCCGGCAAGTCAAGCTTAGCCGAAATTGGCGAAAAATGGGACAGAAGAGAGGAACTAGTCAGTCCCTATTTTCGCCTCGTATGAACTGGATGCCGAAGCCGTATTCCATCGTTTTCTCTAAGCCCTGCAGAGGAATATCTTGATACTACTAGCTTCTATCGAGAGCATAAAGAGCGGCATATAGTCCGCTCATCAGCTGTATTTGGACGAGTTTCTTTATGGGGATAATCGTGTACTCGAGTTCCTTCTCCAGTTTGTCACTCATGTCCTTCATGTGCCGATATGCTTTCTCTGCGGCAGCTTTGAACTCACTGTCGTTCGTCTTCTCGTAGTTGAGAAGCATGATCCTTCTGAGCATTCCCCACAAAAGCATCTTGTAGGTCTTGGAGACCTGCTGGTTGTCGAAGGCTTCGGCCACCGTCGCCTTCTTTTCCAATTCCTTGGCGGTCTTTGCCCAGTTCTCCTGTACAGGGAGGTGCCTTTCGGAGGATTCGAGGAAGTCGTCGAGAGCGGTCCGCAGAGGAGTATCGACCACGAGCCTGTCCTTCAACGGGAAATAGATTTCTTTTATCTTCTGGTCCTCCTGCTTTGTGTCTTCGATATTGGCAAGCACAAGATCCCTCCTGATAAATTCCGTCTCGGAAAGATCTTCAATTTTGGGATTGTAATAATACGGAACTTCACATACCAGCTCAAATACCTTCTCGTTGAACTGCTTTCCGTACTCGTAGCTGCAGGTTCCCGCCTTCCCAATTATTTCTGCCGGATCCCTGTCTGTATTGGCTGCGTAGTAATCGTAGCTGTCTCTCATCGTCGGCATCTTGAAAACTGCTTCGGCGTACTTGACTGCATACGGCATCTCCGGCTCGCCAAGCGCTGCCGGGATATTCTGGTCTTCGTAGGCCTTCTCGAATATCGGATAAAGGATCGGAGCATCGTCGGATATGTAGTTGTAGACTCCGCCAAAACCGGCATTGTGGAGGCTATATATGAAGATCGGCTTGACCTCTTCGATTATGTTCATCAGAGCTCTCGTCTCGGGAATCGGATCGTTGTTGTCGAGAGTCTTATACTTTATGGGGAAGGTCCATTCTACCTGCTGAAAACTCGCCGGTCTGTAGAAGTTCAGCGCGTAGTTCAAGGGCGTGTAAGGTCCTTTGAACCAGCCCTCGTTCAACTTCGCCCCGTCGTTGTCAGCTACCTTCACTATGTACCAGCTCACGTCCTTGAATGTATTTCTAAAGGCCTCGTTTTCGACCAGCTGCTGAGATAGATAGTCGAGCATCATGCTTCCTATCGGTTCATTTGGATGCGGAAAACCGTACATCAATATCGCCCTGGAGCCATTGCCGATCTTCAAACAATAGATCGGATCTCCGGCCATCGATTCACCTATCTTGTAGAAGCTGGCAAGATCGGGGTATTGCTCCGCGAGTTTTTTGCTCGATTCGTTCAGCTCGTCGACCGTCTTGAAGTATTCGTATTCCGGTACATTCTTGATTACCGCCTTAATTGAATCCATAACTACCCCCTTTATATATAGTGACAGGCGACCTGCCTGTTGTTGTCGCCTGTTTGGAGCTTCGATTTCTTGACAGTGAATCTTTGGTTCTAATGGCTTCCTGGAAGAACTCATGAACCAAGAGTCTTCTTGAGAAGGACATCTAAAGTATAACCCGTTCTAATATAAAAAACCCCCGAACGAATCGAGGGTTCTTGGTCGGGGCGACTGGACTTGAACCAGCGACCTTCTGCGCCCCATGCAGACACGCTTCCAACTGCGCTACGCCCCGTACTCGAAGATTCTATCACAGTTGGGATAACCTTTCAAGAGCAGAACGACGCCCCGAGCAGCTTTCAAACAATGAAAAGTTGCTCTGCGGGCTACTCCCTGACCTCGAACGTGAGGAAGTCGATCTCTACACCACCGCTGTCCGAGTCATTCAATCTGAAGTCGTATAATCCGGCATCCCATGGAGCGGTAAATACTATCAAACCGTCTGTCATGCCGCCGACGTAAGCATACTGAATGTCGTGCAGGTCGTTTTCGGACTCGCTTCCATGTGGAATATCAGAGGGAACGATTCCGATCCAGGCGTACGTTTCGAGGCCTTCTGTTCCGTAGAAGTACAGAGTGATCTCTTCGCCCGGCGCAAAGACGTCTTTGTAAAGGCTCATATAGGCGGATTTCAGAGGTTCCTCAGTTTCTGCAGTATAGATAATACTCTCGATCTCATCCAAGTAGAATTCGTAGATCGAACCGTCTTTTAGAGTGATAACAAGCAGACCATTCGCAAGCGCCGCAACACACAGTGCCGCAATTATCAGTAAAGCAAGAGTCTTTTTCATGCCGCACCTCCTCCATGATGATTCTCTCACAATTGCTCATTCAGACGGCCGTCGTTTCATGCCTCCCTCAAGAACTATTGCTTCACCAGAAACGGATGGACAGTCTCAAAACAGGAGGCATTTTAGTCATTTCTTTCCGGCAAAGCCGTGAAACTGATCTCCCCTTGAGGAAGAGCAAATCAGATCGCAGATGCTATCATAACTCAGTCTTGTTCGAATGCTATAATATATGTTAGATGAATATAGGTAAGGAGGTAGTTTTTGTGAAGATCGCAATTCCCACTATTGATAATAACGGTCTCAAATCCAAGATTTCAGAGCATTTCGGTCACTCTCCGTTCTTCGCATTCGTAACTGTGGAGAACAACGAGATTGTCTCTCACGAAATCGAAGCGAACCCTTTTGAACAGCACGAGCCGGGCGAGATTCCAGGCTACGTGAAGAGTAAAGGCGCCGATGTGATAATAACAAGAGGCATGGGCGGCCGGGCAAGACAGTTCTTCGAGACGCTGGGCGTACATGCCATTACCGGGGCCAGCGGGACCGTCGAAGCGCTAGTAAGAACCTACATTGAAGGCGAACTTTCCAGCGTTGAATACGAGCCCGAAGACCATGGAAAGTTTCACAATCACTAGAAAAAAGACGACGGAGCATATATGAGAAGTATGAGAGGAAGACGAATGGGGATGGGCAGATCATGGATCGAGTTGTATCTGCTTCTCCTCATTGCTGAGAAACCGGGCCACGGGTATGAACTGTCTTCTAGAATCAACGACTTCGAGATCCCTATCTTTGGTGTCGGTCAGATGGGCAGTCTTTACCGGGTGCTCGGGAGTCTCGAGGAAACGGGTCTTATAACCTCTGAATGGGATACTGAAGACACAGGTCCAGCCCGGAAGAATTATAAGATAACCGAAGCGGGCCTTGAATATCTTAAATCTGCCGAAGTCAGGATCAGAAGGTTCAAAGACAATATAGATAAGTTTCTTGAAAGGCTTGAAGATCTAAAGAAAGCATGAAGCCCTGCCACGCAGGGCTTTACTTCACATAAGCTGCCGGATTGTCGAACAGCTTGAACAGTCCGCCTGTATGGATAAAGAGAACCCTCTTTCCGGCAAATCTCCCTCTAGAGATTTCGAGCATGCCTCTGAAGGCTTTTGCCGTATAGACGGGATCAAGGAAGAATGCTCTCTCCTTCGCAAGTTTCTTTATGAGATCCATATCCTCTTCCGAAGGCACGGCGTACGCCGGTCCAGAGAAGTCATCGACTATTTCGATTTCACTGCCTTCAAGCGAGACGGCTATCCCGTACTCTTTCAGGCCTTCTATTAGTTGTTTCGTCTTTTCCACAAATAAGGACGAGGGATCTTTCGTGACGTTTATGCCGATCACTCTGGTGTTATATCCGAGCGATTTTAGACCGGCCACGAGGCCCGCATAGGTGCCAGAGCTACCAACCGCTGTGAAGATGGCTTCGACACCGTCGAGATTGATCTGTCCTGAAAGCTCTTTAACAGCATCCACATATCCCCTGGCGCCAAGCGCGTTTGAGCCGCCCTCGGGGATCAGGTAGACTTTGCTGCCCTTCTTCTCGTATTCTTCCTTCTTCGTGGCGAAGATCTCGTCTATCTTCGAATACTCTTCTTTTGT
This sequence comes from Mesotoga sp. UBA5557, assembly GCF_002425715.1. Taxonomy (NCBI): domain Bacteria; kingdom Thermotogati; phylum Thermotogota; class Thermotogae; order Kosmotogales; family Kosmotogaceae; genus Mesotoga; species Mesotoga sp. UBA5557. The sequence goes on along the minus strand of NZ_DIMV01000029.1, from coordinate 12,048 downwards.
CACATAATGGATATCGCTGCCCACCATTGTGTCAAGAAGAACATTCCCCTGGGGGATCTCCATCGGCCTTCCCCTAAGGAAGAGAACAGGCTGCATTCCGAGCGATCTAGCGGCAAGGGCCGTTGCCCTGCAGTGATTAGACTGAATGCCCCCGCAGGTGAATACCGTATCTGCCTTCTTTTCCAGAGCATCTTTCAGAAGATACTCGAGCTTTCTGATCTTGTTTCCGCTCGTAATGAAACCCGTTAATTCATCATGCTTGCAGAACAGTTCGAACGGAAGTTCGAGGTACTCTTCAATCCATTCAAGCCTGTTCACAGGTGTAATGCTGTTAATGAACTTGAGTTTCAAGCTCTCACCCCCTACTCTCTCTCATTTATATTAGAGACTATGCTGTTCAGTTTTTCAATTCGCTCCCATGGCGGCGGGTGGGAATAATTGAGGGCCGCATATAGCGGATGTGGACTCAGGTTTGACAGGTTGGACGCGGACAGGTTCTTCAGCGCGCTTATCATGGGCAGCGATGTGCCCAGCATCTCGGCTGCATACCTGTCGGCTTCGAACTCCCATCTTCTGCTTATTAACGAGTCTATCCAGTCGAGCATCGTGAAGACCGATGAGAGGAAAACACCTGCGTACAGAAGAGTGGTGAACTTCTTCTCAATTCCGAAAATACCAGAAGTCAGAGGGCTTTCGACGATCAGCCAGAGCAAGACCACCGCAAAGGCTGCAGCAGCATTTGAAACTAGCATCCCCTTCAGGACGTGTTTGCGTTTAAAATGGCCTGCTTCGTGTGCGAAGATCGCCTGTATCTCTTCTGAAGTGTGCTTCTCTAGCAAGCTGTCAAATAGAACGATCCTTTTCGCGCGGCCTATCCCTGTGAAGAAGGCGTTCGTGTGGCCGGTCTTTCTCGAAGCATCCATGACCATGATCGACTTCACTTCAAAGCCTGCCTTTTCGGCGATAGCCCTTAGCCTGCCCATAAGGTCTTCATCATCGAGAGGTTTGAGCTTGTAGAAGATGGGCAGGATTACTGTTGGAAATATCAGCTGGGCCAGAAGCTCGAAGACTATGACTCCGATAAGCAGATACAGCCACCAGTAAGCAAACGAGTCGACGGCCAGTAGAACCAGAGTTACTATGGGGATACCGATTACAGCCACCAGGCTTATTCCCTTCAGCTTGTCCGCAACGAACGTTCCCGGTGTCGTCCGATTGAATCCGAATCTCTTCTCGAGAACGAACGTCGAGTAGATAGAGAAGGGCAAAGTGATGATAAAGGCGGTCGCTCCAATGACGATGAAGAACAAAAGCCCCTGAATCACGAACCCTTCCGCCGCTCTAACCGCTAAGGATTCAACGGCTCTGAAAAACCAGAAGATGCCTATGCTCAACGCTGCAAGACTCACAATCGACGAGGTGATGGCAAGAGAGCCCTTTGCCCTCGTGTAATCCACGGACTTTCCAATGAGGTCATCGTTGAAGACGTCGCGCAAGTTGTCGGGAAGGGATACCCTCGAGAGTCTGGCGTTCCTGTAGTTTAGAGACAGCAACGTTAGTTCAAAGAGACTGATTCCATAGACAACGAGAAGAAAGACAATCTCGAAGCTAGCCATCTACTTCTTCTTTCTCTTTCATGTACTGCTCTACTTTCTCTTCATCCAGTCTCTGAATCTGTCCTTTGGATGCAGGTCTGAATTCCTCGGTTTCGTGAAGAGCTTCTCCCAGAGGGCACCTTTTCTCGGGATTCTCTATTAGGTAGTTCATTAACCCGTCTTTGTCTACGAAGATCTTGTAGAAGACCTTCGTTCCGTCGGTCAGTTCATAGATCCCGCATGGTCCGTTGAACAGCGCCTCGGCTGCCCGGAGGTAAAGCATAGCGTCATTGAAGGAACTGAAAGAAGCTCGAGGGCCGTGCCTTTCCCGCTCGTCGTCATCCATACAGATCGCCCTTCCACAGGTGGAACAAACGTATTGAACGTGGTTCAAGAGGCAATCTTCGGGGTTCTTCAGCGGCGTCGCCCTACTGTCACTAGAGTAGCATTCGGGACATTTCAACTCACTCACCTCCAATACACTATTTTACGACATTGTGGCGATCTCTGAAAGCCTCCATTCAGATTGACGTTTTGATCGGAATAATTCCATTCACTTCTCGACTTTGGGGATTGGCAAATCGATAAGTGTCTGATGTTGGAAGCCCAACGTGAAGAGGCAGTTATGGAGTAAGTGATGTTATTATTGTCTGAGCGGGCTATCTAGTGACCATATCTTTGAGGGGGCGATCTAGTGGTCAATATCTTTGCCGGGTGGTTTTCGGCTCTCGGACTCAGTGAGACTTTTGACTTGGTACTTGCCAACATAGTTGTTGGAATAATCATGATAGTCGTGGCCTTCTTATCCAAATACATCTTCGAAAAGGTCCTGATTAAGCCAATTGAGCTTATTGTAAGAAAATCTGCATTCAAATGGGACGACCTTCTCGTAAAACACAAACTGCTCAATAAGATTGCCCTTATGATACCGGCCATCGTGATTGCGCTATTCGCTCCTGCATTCCCCGCGATAAGCGACGTAATCTACCGGCTGGTAGCCACATATCTGATATTCATCGCCGCCGTTGTGATCGATGCCTTCCTGGACGTATTCACAAGCGCTTATCAGTCTCTGGAAACCTCTAAGGATAAGCCGATAAAGAGCTACATGACCGTTGTGAAACTAATGGTGTATATCATAGCCGGCGTCGTTGCGGTGTCCGTTCTGACGGGGATTTCTCCGTGGGGTATCCTGAGCGGAATCGGTGCGATGACCGCCGTCCTACTCGTCATATTCAGGGATTCACTTCTCGGGCTCGTCGCCAGCATCCAGATTTCTAAGAACAACCTTGTGAGCATCGGGGACTGGATAGAGGTTCCAAGATACCAGGCCGATGGTGATGTAATCGACATTACCCTTACAACGATAAGAATTCAGAACTGGGACAAGACGATAACTACAATCCCTTCATACGCGATAATCTCTGAATCGTTCAAGAACTGGAAGGGGATGTTTCAGGCCGGCGGAAGGCGAATCAAGAGATCTGTCTACATAGACACCTCTTCCGTCCGCTTTCTCGATGACGACCTGTATGACAGGCTGTACAAGATCCAGATTCTGAGACCTTACCTCGAAAGCAGAAAGAAGGAGATCGAGGAGTTCAACAGAATGAACGAGGTAGACGTAACCGAACCGGTCAACGGCAGAAGGATGACGAACATTGGGACTTTCAGGGCATACCTGACCGCCTACCTCAGAAATCATCCCGGGACAAACAAAGATCTTATCATGATGGTCAGGCAGTTGCAGCCGACCGATACCGGGCTGCCTCTGGAGATATACGCCTTCAGTAAAGACACATCATGGGTTAACTACGAATCTCTGCAGTCAGACATTTTCGATCACATCTTTGCTACACTCCCTCACTTCGATTTGAGGGTATTCCAGAATCCTTCGGGAAACGACCTGAGGGCAATGGGAGATCTTCTTGTCGGCAAGAGGCAAGGGCATGAACAGGATAACTCCGAGGAACTCTTTACGGAAAGCCCGCAATTGCACGCCGAAAAGGATACCTGATTCAAGAGGCAAATCTACGCTGTAGAAATCGTTTTCTCGATATTACCGAGCAGCGCATCGGCTGAAAATGCGAGAAGCGCCGCCGGAATAGCCCCTTCAATCACAAAGGCGGGATTCTCTGCGACAAGCCCGGCGATAATGGGCGACCCGAGGCCGCCGGCCCCAATGGTTGCCCCCACAGTTGCCGTCCCGATGTTTATTACGACCGAAATCCGAATCCCCGACATGATTACTTTGAGCGCAAGCGGGAGCTCAATTCTAAACAGCACCTGCCAGGAAGACATACCCATTCCATATGCTGCTTCACGCACATCTGCGGGGATGTTTTCAATTCCCACTATTGTGTTTCTTAAGATGGGAAGCAGTCCATAAAGCAGCAGAGCAGCGACCGTCGGTTTGAATCCAAATCCCAGCAACGGTACGGCAAGAGCGAGAACAGCGACGGGAGGGAAGGTCTGGCCGAGGGAACTCAGGTTTGAAACGAGAGGCAAGTACTGCCTGCCCATCGGGCGTGTAACCAGCACTCCTATCGAGATGCCGATAATCGTGGCAAGTCCGCTGGATACGATGACCATCCAGAGATGTTCGGCCACTAGTTCCAACAAAGTCCCTCTTGGATGAAGAACCTGCTTCTCTCCGGGAAAGAACCATCGCAGAAAGCTCTCCCACCATGCCATATTAGAGATGAGAAGGACGAAGGCCAGCAAGAACAGTCCCAACAAGACCCAGGATAAGACTCTACTTCTCTTCTCTGTCACTTCTGGTCAACTCCTGGATTCTGGTCATGCTTATCTGGCCGAGAAAACGTCCCGTTCTCTCGACGACCGGCAACGCCGCGGTTCCGCTTTCAAGCATTCTGGAAAGCGCCTCCTTAACAGTGCTGTCCGGACTCAAGATCTCTTCTTCCTTCATTTCAGTCAGAGCTTCTCTTACCGGTTTCTCCCTGCTCGAATGGGAGACATCTACCCAGCCGACAAGTCTCTTTTCCTTGTCAAGCGCCCAGACGAATTCCTCTTCGATCTTGCCTAGCTGTTCCCAGCTTCCTGAAAGGTCTATCGCGAAGCTCTCCTCTATATACTCCCTGACCGGGATCCTCGAGAGCCTCTTCAGCGCTCTATCTGATCCCATGAAGTCGTGGACGAATTTCTCCTTCGGATGCGCCAGCATCTCTTCGGGAGTGTCATATTGAAGGATTCTGCCCGCTCTCATGACCGCGATTCTATCTGCAAGCCTTATCGCCTCATCTATATCGTGGGTTACGAAGACGATCGTCTTGTGGAGTTCCTCCTGAATTCTGGCAAACTCGTCTTGGAGCCTCACTCTAGTTAATGGGTCTACCGCTCCGAAGGGCTCGTCCATAAGTATTATCGGGGGATCGGCTGCAAGCGCCCTCGCAACGCCGACTCTCTGGGCCTCGCCGCCAGACAATTCTTTGGGAAGCTTGTTTGCGTAGGACTTAGGCTCCAATCCGACCAGCTGCAGCAGTTCGTGCACCCGAACGTCAATCTTCGATCTCTCCCACTTCAGCAGTCTCGGCACGGTGGCAATGTTATCCTTCACCGACATATGTGGAAAGAGCCCCACGTTCTGGATTACGTAACCTATTCCTCTCCTGAGCTGCTTCACATCCATGACGGTTACGTCGTTGCCGTCTATCAGGATCTTCCCCGTTGTAGGTCTGACTATCCTGTTTATCATCTTGAGCGTAGTCGTCTTACCACATCCCGAAGGCCCGATTAGAACCGTCAGTTCGTTCGAGGGGATCTCGAAGGTAATCGAATCTACGGCCAGCGTATTCTCGTCGTATTTCTTTGTAACATCTTCAAATCTAATCATTGGCTCCCTCCGAGATTAACCCCTTAGGAGTCAGTATTCCTATAAGCAGCTGCATTAGGGAATCGACTATCAAAGCGAGAGCAACTATAGGCAACGCTCCTAGAAGGACAAGATCCATGGCGGCTTGACCGAGACCCTGAAATACGAAAACCCCGAGGCCTCCTGCTCCTATCAGGGCCGCCATGGTAGTGTTCCCCACGGCCTGAACGGCCGCTGTTCTAACGCCAGCAAGGACGACCGGCAGCGAAATCGGAATCTCGACCTTTCCGAGAACCTGAATTCTGCTCATTCCCATCGCCCTGGCAGCCTCCACGGTATCTGTGGGAATAACCTTCAGACTTGAGTAAGTGTTTCTGACTATCGGGAGAAGCGAATACAGGACGAGAGCTATCATGGCCGGAGCCCAGCCGACACCCGTTATTCCTATCTCCCTAAGAAATGGCACACTGCGTGAAAGGTAGGATAGCGGAGCTATTAGCAAGCCGAACAGGGCTATACTCGGGATCGTCTGTATGAAGTTCACAACAGCGAATACAGGTCTTTCGATCTTTGGAGACCTGTTGGCAACTATTCCAAGCGGCACTCCTATGAGCACTCCGGCGAGAACTGCTCCTCCTGCAATTACGAGATGCCTCACAGTCTCTTCAAGAAATCTGTTGCTTCTGTTTGCGTACTCCTTCATTATTGCAAGGTCTTTCAGATGACCCGAGCCGAGAAGCAACAGGAACAGGCCAATCGGAACCAAGACCAGAAGCGATGAGATGATCTTCCTGTCCTTCAGTCTTCTTCTGGCAGCGAATACAACAATGTAGCCGGCCAGGAGAAGAACCCACAAACCGGTGGAAGGGGAGACCCTTGCAAAGGGACCTGCCTTTGAAGCTATAGAGGCGGCATGTCTTCCGGCCAGAAAGAAGCCGAAGACGGGGGCAATCCCTCCCACGAGACCCATCAAAAAGCTGAATCCCGCGTAGGACAAAAACAGGACTGCAAATGAGGCCACTAACAGGAGAGAGAGGCCCACATTTGAGAAGCTGCCTAAAGCTACGGGAAATGTCTCCGAGATTCTCGTCTCCTTAACTGAAAGGAATCCCGGGACCAGGAGAGACAACAACATGATGGCCATTCCTAGAATGACCATCATGTCTCTTCGTCTGGAAATCAGCGTCATAACTCTAGTCAATCAGAGACTTCGATATGAGGAACTGCTCGGCGACGTATCCCGCATCTAAACCTTCTATCGCTATCGAAGCGTTTAGCATCTGCAGCGTCTCGAGATCAAGAGCCTCGAAAACGGGTTTGAGGAGCTCCTCGATTTCCGGATAGGCTTCATGTATCTCCTTTCTAACGATCGGAGCGGGTTCATAAACGGGCTGAACTCCCTTGGTGTCTTCAAGGACCACCANNACCAACTTGAGAGCGGAGAGGGCGCCGTCAGTACCATATGCCATCGCGAGGTTTACACCGTCAATGTTCTGGGAAGCGGCCCTTATGGTCTGAGCGGTATTTCCTCCAGAGAAGGCAAGTAGCTGCTCATTTGAAAGCTCGAAGCCATAAGCCTCCTGAAAAGCCGGCATAGCGTCCGGTCTGGTAAGAAACTCCTCTGAAGCGGCCAGCTTAATGAAGCCGCCGCGATTCAGGTAAGACGCGAGGTCTTCAAGTGTCTTTATTCCTTCACTGTCGGAAAGATCCTTCCTGATCGCCAGAGCCCATGTATTGTTGGCAGGGGCGGGGGTCAGCCACACCAGGCCGTTGTTCTCAAAGTCGAGTCTCTTGACTGTCTCGAATCCCTGCTGCGCGTTTTTCCATATACCCGGATCAGTGTTATCGAAGAAGAAACCTCCGTTGCCGGTGTACTCGGGATATATATCGATCTCTCCAGCAATGATCGCCTTTCTGATAACACTCGTAGTTCCGAACTCAGTCTTGTCGTTCACTTCAAAGCCATTCTTCTGCAGGACTATCACTATCATCTGTCCCAACAGTGCGCCTTCGGTGTCTATCTTCGATGCGACCGTAATCGGTCCCTTCAGTGCAAAGCCAATGGCCGTCATTAGTATCAGTGCAATCAGCATTATTCTCTTCATACAAACAACCTCCATAATTCGTATTGCCGATAATTCTACTCCATTTAATTGTACACTATCTCTGAAAGTTTTCAATGCGCAGTTGTCTCTGTTGACATATCCATGTTCCGACTGAAAGCTCCAGCCCGGAATCTGAGATCCGGTTTCTCCCTCTTTCCCATTTCGGCTCAGACAGATAACCCCGTAACCCCCAAAAAGGGAGAATCTGAAAGCAGCTGATTCACAGAGAGGCACAGGTTGTTCTCATCTTTTCAGAGACCAACAAAGATTCGGGGCACAACTAGAACCCCACGAGGGAGTATTGACTTCCAAATGCCACGAAATCCAACCACCTTTCTTCCCGAAGGGCTACCTCCATCGACTAACCCCGAAAGAGATTCCGCGAGCATTCCAATATACTCTTGCAAATACGGTCAGCCATCCAGCGTCATGAAGAGATTGTTCAATGATTCCACGAGCGTTGGGTGTGCAAAGACGCCGTCTCTGAGCGAAGTGAATGGAAGCCCGCCCATCATGGCAATCTGAATTGCAGATACAATCTCTCCGCCCTCAACTCCTAGAATGGCGGCACCGATAATCCGGTCTGTCTCTGAGTCGACAAGCGCCTTCATCATTCCCCGTGTCTCGTCCGTTTCAATGGCCCGAGCCACCCTATCAAAAGGCAGCTTTGCCACGCGATAGCTGTACCCCCGACTCGATGCTTCCTTCTCGGTGAGGCCTATTCTTCCAAGTTGAGGATCAATGAATACTACATAAGGGACATCCCTCTCTTCTATCGACGAGCTTCCTCCGTTCAAGAGGTTCTCCCTCAATACTCTGAAGTCGTCGTAGGAAATATGTGTGAAGGCCGGTCCGCCTTTAACATCGCCTATCGCGTAAACTCCCTCCGACGTGGTCTCCAGTTTGTTGTTTACCTTTATGAATCCCCTATCGTCAACCTTAACCCCGGTCTTTTCCAGATTCAGGTCGGGAGTATTGGGTAACCTGCCGGTCGCGAGCAGCAGATGGCTTCCCACTAATGTCGTTTCCTTCTCAGAAGATTGCACTCTCAGGCTGATCCTGTTGCCCCCGGCGCTTCTGGCCTGGAGCGGTTCGCTATCTAGAAGGACCTCGATACCTTCGTCCCTCATGATTTCCAAAACCATGCCGGCGATATCCTCATCTTCGCGAGAGAGCAACTGTTTATCCCTTTGAATAATGGTTACTTCACTTCCAAAACGTCGGAACATCTGCCCGAACTCCAGACCCACGTAACCGCCTCCAACGACAATCAGGTGTTCCGGAAGCTCATCGAGCTCCATTATCGAAGTCGAGTCATAAGCCACTGAATTATCCAGACCTCTTATCTCAGGTCTCGCAGGTCTCGTTCCGGTGTTTATCACGATGATGTCTGCTTCAAAGAACTCTGTTCTCCCATCTTGAAGGCTGACTTCGAGCTGTCTTTCCCTTACAAAACGCGCGCTGCCTTCTATCAACGATAAGTTTGGAGAATCGAGAATCCTTTTCTCGCTACCTTTTCTGAAGCTCTCGACAATCTGCCTTTTCCGCCGGATAACTCTCTCCAGATCGAGCGAGAACTCCCCGGCATGAACTCCGAAATCTCCTGCGCGCCTGACCAGATGCGCTACTCTTGCGCTGGCTATCATAGTCTTTGTTGGAGTACACCCTTCATTGACGCATGTACCTCCAACTGCCTTTCTTTCCACAAGTGCGACCTTCCATCCTGCATCTGCAAGCGAAAGCGACAGAGGAGTGCCTCCCTGACCGGAACCGATAACTATCGCGTCGAATTTTTTCCTACCATCCTTCATTTGATCACCATCCTAATTTTCGCCATAGACATGCAGTTTTCACTGTTTTTCCCGGTCAATCACTTGAAAGCAAAAGGCCCGATTCTTGATCTCTTCATCGGCCATGAGTTGGTGATTATGTTCAATCTTCTTTCGAAAGAGACTAAGCGATTCCTCACCAAGATGATCCACAAAGGATCGGGCAGAGAAAACCTGTCCTGTTCTGCTTTTCTATGAAGCCAGAACGGCCGAGCAATCCGTTCAGAAGGCTGAAAAACTGGTCACTGTTATAGATCCTCTGGAGTCACTGAATCTCTGGATACCTCACAAGTTTAGCATCGGGCAAATCAAAACAAATGAAGGAAAGAGTCTGTGATCGGGAGCCGAAATTGCTTGAAGCCGTCACTGTGTCGCGCCTATCTTAAATCCAGTCGACAGCATAGGATGCAAAAGCCGCTGCTAGTATAATTGTATGATCAGTGCAGGCCGGTGGTGAATAGAATGACTAGATACGATGAGCGTGACACGATGTTTGCCAGGATGAACTACGAAGCAGGATCTCCCGAGTACCGTGACTACTACTCCATGCATCCTGAGTTGAAAGAGGTTGATGACGAACTGCGTAGCAAACTGGATCTGTGCGACGTAAGCTCCCTCTATTATGATCTGATTGAAGCTTCAGAAATCCGTTCGAATTTCTCCCTTGTAGAAGATCTTCGGCCTCTATGCGAAGGTATGCCATCAAATAACAGATTTCGATCCGACTCGTCAAGCTTCACCGATCTAGTCAGAAGGGTCGCCCACGATTTTGGTGCAGATCTAGTAGGTGTGGCAGAAATGAAACCGGAGTTTTATTATAGCCACAGAGGCAGGCATCGAGAACACTACGGAAAGAAAATAACCGATCTACTTCCTTTTGGAATAGCATTCGCGGTTGAAATAAAGAAGGATATGATTGACAGCGCACCGGCGATGACCGCAATGGTCGAGAGCTCCAGAACGTATCTGAAGGCAGCTACGATCGGACTAAGCATCTCCTATTTCATTCGAAGTCTTGGATACTCGGCTAGAAATCATATGGACGGAAATTATCTCGCAATTCTCCCTCTGGTGGCGGAAGCTTCAGGACTTGGCGTTTTCGGAAGACACGGCCTTCTCATCTCTGACAGGTTCGGCCCAAGAATAAAACTCGGACTGGTAACTACGGATATGCCTTTGAAGTGCGACCAATCAATCAATGTTGACCTAGAGAGCTTCTGCGGCAGCTGCGGTATTTGCTCGACAAAGTGCCCGGCTTCTGCAATACCCGTCAATGGAAAGGAGATCGTCAACGGAACCAGGAAATGGAGAATTAGTCACGAGCTCTGTTACTCTTATTGGAGGACGAATGGAACCGATTGCGGTATTTGCATTAGGGTCTGCCCCTTCTCGAAAGGGATCGGCTTTTCACAGTCCATGTAATCAAAAGGCAAAACGCTCCGATTCTGAGAACCTCGGCCGCTTTCTCTAAACTGCTTAGGCGGTAGAAAGGTTTCCGTTTTCATCGAATTTGGGTTTTTGAAGGATCGTATGTAAGAATAACTACATGAGACTATAGGAGGGATTACCATGAATGAAGTACTCAGTACAATTATCGAGTGGGCCATCAGAATAGGGATTAGCGTTGTAATCCTGCTGCTGGCAAAATGGCTGGCGGGTCTCTTCTACAAAACATTCATGAAATTCGCGGAGAAGACAACCGTTGTCTCCACTCAGTATCGTAAGACCATGAGAACGCTTTTCAATCTGGCGTTCTATGCGCTGGCAGCCTTCATAATCATCTCGGTTCTCTTCAAGAATCTGGCTCCTATGCTTGCCGGACTCGGAGTATCAGGTATTATTGTGGGTCTCGCAGTCAAAGAGCCTCTAGACAATTTCATCTGTGGAATTCTTATAATGATCAACAAGTTGGTTTACGAAGGGGAAGCCGTGGACATTGGCGGAACCTCAGGCGGGATTCAGGAAATAAAACTGAATCACGTACTCATCAAAACCTGGGACGGCAAGCTCGTAACTATACCGAGCAGAAACGTCTGGACCGCAACGATAATTCACTTCTGGCCCGAAAATATAAGAAGAAACGATCTCACGGTAGGCGTTTCGTATTCGAGCGATCTGAACAAAGTGATGAAGATACTCGAGGATTCTGTCAACTCTTATGAAAAGCTATATGTAGACGACAATCACAAACCCATGATCCAGTTCACCGGGTATGGCGCGTCTTCGATCGACTTCGTCGTGAGATTCTGGGTGGAGAGGCCTAACTTCGTCGCCTCAAGCACAGAACTCGCGAAGATCATAAAATCGAAATTCGATGAAAACGGAATAGAGATACCGTTCAGCCAGCTGGACCTGCATATTGTCGACAGCCCCAAAGAAGGCATAAGATTGGCCGGGAAGGAAAGCTGACCGAAGGGATCAGAGGGCAGAAACGTGGTCGGGGGTAGCAGGTTAGGAAAGAGCGGAGTAAGACGCAAGGCGCCGGAATGCATCGGCGGACGCAGGGCTGCCTTCGGCAGGAAGCGATCTGAAAGCCAGTCACCTTCGGTGGCCAGTTCCGCTTAGCGGGCTAGGAACCGCTGAACGCTGACGAAGACAACGTTGTCCGTCAACGGTCCTCCGTCCACCGAAATCGTCAACAACAATCGAGAAAGAGCGTTGTCGAGAGGTTCGCTGCGCTCACGAGA
>NZ_DIMV01000022.1:0-35099 GCF_002425715.1 Mesotoga sp. UBA5557 | reverse complement strand
CTAGGAGCTTTGTTCTTGGTTCAGAAGAAGAGCGAAAGAGACGTTGTCCGTTGGCCGTCCAAGAGCGAGGACCTGTCCTTCGAAAGAGCAACTGCACGCTTAAGAAAAAAACCGCTGGTCGCTGGAAGACCCGCTTTTCGCTGCACGCTGTAAAGATCCGCTTAACGCTGTAAGAGCCCGTTCTGCGGGAAGAACATCGCGAGAAGCAATGGGCCAAAGAACATCGGCGGACGCAAGGGTGGCGAAGATCACGCCAGGTCGTAATGCATGCTTCACAGGGAAGGATTCAAAAAAGCAGTCAACCTGCAGAGCCTGCCCCAAAATGCTTCTGCTTGGGGTTCCTGGTTATGATCTTCTTGCTCCTGCATTATGATCTTCACCAAGAACGAAGAACAGATACTTGCTCTGGAACGAACAACGGGTTCTCCTCGGAGAACCGTTCAACGGTCAACCAGGTTCTCTCGTTCTTTCCTACCCCCAACCCCGGTCTCTTGTTTTTTCTTACAACTTGCAACTTGGAACTTCCAACTGATGCTTTTCTTGGCAAACGGAGAACCATTCAACGGTCAGCCTGTTTCACTTTGCTCATTCCTACCGCTGCAACCACCAACCGCGGTTTCTCAAGAATCGCTCAAGGGGTTGACCGCTTCTGTTCACCGAACCGCCCAGACCCAATACCCTATACCCGCTATTGCCGCGTGCGAAATTGTTTCAGCATCACGGTCTATGTTTCCAGAGTTCATCCCTCAAACGAGAACAAATGATCTCTATCATGGACTTTCAAATGCCGGATTCTTGCCAGGGTGTGCCAAGGCATCATGGACAAAGTCCGTTGCGTCTGATTGCATAACTTTCATTTGTTTTCTGAATGACCAAGTTCTAGCTCTCGCTCTTGCTTCAGGCCAACCACCATCATCTACCCCTACCCCGCACCAGCTAACTCGTACGACGTTTAAGAGCTCTTTCCGACACCCTAGACCGCGCCCGCTACCAAGTACGGGACTTGCGTCACAGCGATATTCTCCTATGTTCCTCGAACATGCACAGGTCTTCTACGTAAAGAACTCCCTTTTCTGCGGCAGCCTTTGCAGCCTTTTCACTCGTTATACCCTTCTGCAGCCAAACAGCCTTTGCTCCCAGCTCTATGGCCTTCAAGGCGACTGATTCCGCCTCCTCAGAGGGTCTAAAGATGTCAACTACTTCAAGCTCTATTCCGTCGGCCACGACTGATTCAAGATCCGGGTATACTTTTAGGCCGCTGTATTCTTCCATGCTCGGATTAACAGGTATCACGCGATACCCCTTTTCAATAAGATATGTAGGAACGTAGTTAGCCGCCTTTTCCGGATTCTTTGAGAAACCCACAACAATAACTCTGTTGAGGGTCTCGAGGATTTTTTTTGCTCTCTCACGGTAATTCAAAGAACAACACCTCCAAGTATTATTAAAGCTATTCCTAGAAGAAGAGAGAACCAGAAGAACCAGTTCCCAAACCTAGTATATAGGGTGGTCGTTACCCTCGGAAGATACTGGAATTCGCCAACAACATACTCGGCCGTCAGTTCCTTCGAAGTGGGCAGTCGCTTTACAATCCTGCCATAGGGATCGATTACCGCTGAAATCCCGGTGTTGGATACCTGAATCACATATCTTCTGTTTTCTATTGCTCTGGCGATGCTTTTTGATAGATGTTGTTGAAGAGCCGTCGATATATTGAACCAACCGTCGTTTGTGGCAATGACGATCACTGTTGCACCGTTGCGAGTGAGATTTCGCGAGACATTGCTGTATAGAGAGTCGAAACAGATTTGTGCTCCTATCCTGTGCTCATCTACGGAAAAGATTGTGAATTGTTGGCCTGGATCGAAGTAGTCGAGGAACTTTAGGAAACTGAAGAGTCCAAATACTCTTGGCCATGGGAGAAACTCAACAAAGGGAGTGAGCTGGACTTTAGCGTAGAATTCATCTGAGAAGCCCTCTCCATCTACAAACCTAACCTGATTGTAGTTGCTATCGTTGTATGTGGGAAATCCCACCAAAATCCTTAAGTTGCGTTCGCTTGCAATCTGTTGAAGCTGCGAGCCGGTTGAATTACTTCTTATATCGCTCATGAAAGTTGCTTCCGGCAAGATTACTACGGAACCTTCGGGAATTTCTCTCAGCGCTCTCGAGACCACTCTCAAGGTCTCATCGGGAGGCTGGTAATACTTCATGTGCATGGAGATATTTGTTTGAAGCGCGTAAAGTGTGCTTTCATATTTGTCGGAAGAATGCGGAATAGGCACAAAACTACTCATCGCGGCATTCGCAAGAGCCACGAAAGCGACAGAAATGACAATCAATAAGGCTCTGTCTCTTGTGCGTTCCATGAAGAGATGAGACAAGTAGTGGTTGACAAAGACTATTGTGAAGACAAGGAGTAGCGGTCCACCAACCGCAAGAAGCTGAGCTATTCCCAGCTGTTCGTTTAGAAGAGCGTCAGATAGCCTCCCGTTCGTGAATCCGAGTGGGCCTATCTCCCTGAGATGCTCTGTGACTGTGAAAAACGATGCGGCAAATAGGCTGAGAAGTACAGGATACCTTTCGAAGAACCTTTGATACAACCCGTAGATGAAACCGAAAGCAAGGAAGGGAACTGCGATTACTACACCCATCAGGAAATATACTACTATTCCGATGAAGTTCGGGAATGAGTTCAAGACTTCCGGAACATTCACGGTTAGGACAGGTAGTTCCCAGTAGTGGGTTATGAGCAGATAGACGAAACCCCAGACAAAGGCCTTCAAAGCTCCCTTCAGCGGAGTTACTTCCTTCATGGAGATGAAGAACGGGATAAGTGCAACCCAAATCAAGTAACCCCAAAGCATGCCGGGCATCGAAAGCGCAGTAAGGACTGCTGAAAGGAGAACTAAGGCCACTATCGCTCACCCCTGGTTGCCAGGATTCTCTCTATTGCCTCTGCCACACCACCGTTATCGTTATCTCTTTCAGTCACCAGTTTTGCGTACCGCTTCACCTCGTCCGGCCCATTTGCCATTACCACGGGTAATTCGGCCTTCTTCAGTATCTCAACATCATTGAAATTGTCGCCAATATATGCGACGCTTCTCCAGCTCAGCCCAAGATATTCCAGTATATGTATCAGGCCATTTTCCTTTCCCACACCTGGTCCGAAAAACTCGTAGAAGGCGTGCTCTTCAACATTGTCGTTCTTGATAACGGTTACGTTCTCGAGGTGAGAATTCGATTCATTGAGAAGCTCCTGAATTCTGTCTTCTTTGCCTTCAAGAGCGATTTCAGGAATACCTTCATCCTTGATCCGCATTAGCGGATTATCTTCAAACATCATCCTATATCTGTTGTTACTGTAGTATCCTCTGTATGGAGAATCTGAAGGTTTGGTGGTGGAAATATCCGGGAGTCTGAAGAAATCGAAGAAGACAAGAGCGTTAAGGGATTTCTCCAAAGCCTTTTTGAACAGGAATCTTGCTTTGTCCGCTTCAAGTAGTGATTTTGAAATTACTTCAGTATTCTCTCCGTGACCGTACGTCACTAGAGCGCCATTCTGATAAGAAATGGGTACGTCTATGCCAAGTTGCTCGGCGTATTTGTGGCCCGAAACATAGCTTCTTCCGGTGGATATGGAGACTGCTACACCCATATCCAGAGCTCGTCTTATTGCATACTCGTTTTCACGTGGGATCTTCTTCTCGCTGTCGAGGAGAGTACCATCCAGATCAATCACAATGAGCTGAATCATCTTTCAACCTCCAACAATCTACTACCTGAAATGTCTCTAATCTGTTGTTTCTGGACTTCACCCACTCAACTTCTACGGGGAAAGCAAACTCCGGAGCCAGTCTCCCGTTTAATACCCATCTTCTTGCCTCTCTGCTATTATAGAGCCCTGGATTGGCCAAAATCTTGAGGACTGAAGGTCCTTCTACCCATCTTACTTCATCAATCACGTCTATCTCGAGAAGTGATCTCTTGATTCTCTCCCTTATTTCTATTGGGGGAAGTGGACAGACGTTAATTAAAGCGATGTTTCTTGACAGGGGACCGATCACTTTTACGTTAGCAAGAGAGTGAGTGAAATCCTCGAGCTGATCAAGTAGAACTTCATTCGCAATAGCAACCGAGTATCCGTGATAAGCCGGGTTCGCCATAATCTTCAGGAGATGCTTCAGCTTGCAGCCTTCCCTAACGGGCGCTTCTCCAATCTTTGGCACTTCGATACCAAGGTAGCTCAGCGCATTCTCTATCTGTTTCTTTGTCCATTTCCTCAAGGGAGCGTAGAATCCATCCTTGATGACGATCCCTGTCTTTCCCCAGGTGTCTGATTGGTTGGCACCCGTCGCAACAAGACCCAGAACACCGGATCTTATCGCCGGTAGCTTCGCAAGTCTAGTGCATCTATTGCACGAAGGACCGTCCTTCCAGACACTTTCTTGGGCTTCGTATCCCGACGTGAATTCCAGTCTGAGCCTCATTTTGTCTGCAAGGGAAGCTACTATTTCAAGACCTCTGCTATATGAATATGGTCCGAAACATACGTTTACAAGCTTCACCCTTTCCCGTCCAAGAGCCCTCGAAGCCAGCACGGCCACAAGTGTAGAATCCAGACCCCCTGAAAACGCAACTGTAAGCCTGCCGCTTTCAGTGAGATCTCTTATTTCGTCTATAGTCTCGTTTACTAGTAATTCGATTTGCTCACCCATCTGTTCAAGTATAACGCAAAGAAGGCGGCAAGTGCCGCCTTCTTGTTAACCGGAAGCTATCTCAGGAGCTCTCTTTTCTTCTTCACAAGGAAGGATGCTACGTGAATGCCTTTTGTTCCGCGCCCGAATCCTGCATCCATTCCACAGGAAACGGCCAGATCATTTGTAATCTGGGTTCCACCCGAAATGAAGATCAATTTGTCTCGTACGCCCTTTTCTATAGCGAGCTGAGAAATCTTCGTCAAATTGCTTACGTGGACTTCGTTGTGAGTGATAATCGTGGAGATAAGAACTGCTTCGGCACCGGTTTCTATGGCCGCATCAATGAACTTCTCCGGAGGAACACTTGTACCGAGGTAGGTGTACTTGAAGCCGAACTTCTCAATTCCTCCGTGCTTAATATCTAGGATCTCCCTTATTCCAACCGAATGTTCGTCGTTGCCGACCGTCCCGGCCACCACCCTCATTGGATGTCCTTCGACGAAGGAAACGATCTCTTCTTCGGTTAATAGATCAGGCTTCTCAGGTAGTTTTAGTGAGCCTCTCTCTATCTTGAACGGGACCTTTGCTTTTAGCTCAAGATAAGTCCCCTCAATCGGATGGAGGATGGTCTTGCTTATGACTGCTGCTTCTACAAAGCCCATCCTCTTCGCAATCTCAAGAGCTGCGGCCTCGGCATGATCGGGGTCATCGGGGATGGTCAAATCTAGCTGAACCCAACCGTCGCCCCACCATTCGACCTCGGGAGATATCAGACCTTTCTCCCTGTCTTCCAGTTGCTGAGCGATTCTAAGATTAACGTTATCGGATTCATCGAGTTCGTCTATGTACTTTATCTTTGATCTGTCATGCAGGGTGCAACCACCTATGAGTTCATCGGGCGATTTGATTCCCTCAGGGAGATTGTTGTATCCGAAGTGCTCACATACGGGGGCAAAGTATTCAGCATCCCTAGGAACAACGGTGCCGGCACCGATCCCACCGTCCTTCGGTCTCGCAATGCCGTCGCCATTGCGCTCGGGGTACTGTCCGTTATCAACAAAAAAGCCCCTCTCGGCAGCTTCAAAGTATCCGCCTGCTTCCAGTATCTCTTCCATCATTAGGATGGCGCGCATCTTCAGCTCTCTAATCTTTGGCCTCACGACCTCTTCGTTGATCTGGAGTAGGTCTTTGATTCCATCCAGAGCCAAGAGAGCATGTTTTGCGGTTTCGATGCCCCTTATGGAGTTGACATGCCACGGAACATTTCGACCTTCATCGGGAGTTATGGTGGACTGGATGTCTGCTTTGGTTAGTCTCGAAATCAGAGTGTCTAGCACATGAATTCTTGTTGCATCCATCAAGTCTGATTCGATATATCTGGTATTCATCTGAGCCCTAAATCTGTAATCTTTGAATAGTTCTCTCAGAGTTATTGCGTAGATAAAGTTCAGTTTGAACTCCGGGGCGGGAGAGACAACAGGGGGAACCGTTGAGAGAGCGATCAAATCTTTCTTCATCCCCACCTTTACAGAGAAAGCGCAGTTAATCGCATGCTGTACGAGGAGTTCGGGCATGACTTTCCATGCTCTCTTGGCAGAGGCATTCGCGTTGTGGGCGCCATCTATTTGAAGCATATCAACACTTGCCATGATTTTCTTGGCAGCTGCCGCATCGACAAAGGATCTCACAGGATTGATTCCTCTGTAAAGAACGTTGTACTGAGGGTCCTGATGAGCACCGTTGACACCTTCCTCTGCGAAGAGAACAGCGATTTCAGGTCCTGCCACTCCACTAATATAAGAATGGAAGTTTATCGGTCTTCCAACTTCTTCTTCAATGGCGTCCAAAGCTTTTCGAGTAGCTCTAAGCTGTTTTCGTGTGATAGGAATGCCTCCTATCCCTTCGGGTGTTCCTTCAATCAGACCGTCAATATGACTCTGGCCTAGTGTCCTTATAACCATGATATGGTCGGCACCATGCCAGGCAGCCATTCTCATTCTTCTGATGTCATCTTCAAATCTGCCGGAGGCAATCTCGGAGGTAATGACGGGATCGGGTTGCGGATCAATGTTCTCAAAATAGTGCGCGGCCGGTAGTCCTATGCTGTTCTTCAACGGTTCGGAAATCTGATCATATTGGAAACCATCGACTCTCGTTCCTTTGGGCAGTTTCTTTCTCCATGTCCAGCCCTTTCTTCTCGGAGCATAATGCTGCAGATCCTTAAGAATCTCCTCGACCTTCAACTTTTCGTTAACGGGCAGCACTTTCCCCACCTCCTCTGAAGAAGGTGACAAGTTCTTCCCAGCCCTTTCCTGTTGCAAGATCTTCCACAGCTTTCTCTAAAGGTTGTGATGTCTTCTTGGCGTATGAAAGGACAAGATTCCCGGCACCCTTGCCAAGGAGACCGAATTCAACGGCCTTAGCGACGATAGCCCCGGCCTGAAAACTGTCCAGCCCCATCCGCAAAAGTACTGAACGCTCGATCGAAGGACTCGTGTTTCCTTCTGCTAGTTCTATCAGCGGCTCGACGATCTTGTCCGCAAGCTCCCAGAACCTACTGTCTAGATCCTCGTCTGAAAGGTTCTGCAGGTGCAGGCTTCGCTTTTCAAAATCATCAGTTCTCTGAATCGACATTAGCACTTACCTCCTTAACCAATTCCTTGACTTTAGCTACATCAGTCTTGAGCTCTTCGGATAAGTATTCGTAATCGCTCTCGATCAATGTAACCTCCCGTCTAATCAGTTGTTTTATATAGGATCTCCTTAAGTCTGTCATGTTCACTTCTTTGTAAGCAATCTGAGAGTAACTCTCAGGGATAGATATTGTCTTGCCCGGAGCATCCAGGGCTAAAGGGTCTCCCCTCACAATCTCTATCCCGTTTTCTCTAGCAAAGGTCAATTGTGCGCTGGGTAGCTTACCTGCACCTGTATATTCGGTTTCCTGGACTACTATTGTTTTGTCTTCGGGTAGTTCTCTGGCAAGAGCTATAGCTGCTGTCAGACTCGTGTTACCTGCCGGACCTCGCTGAAGGCCCTCAAGTCTCGCAAGCATTTCAGTAACATAAAATACTTCTCCTTGCGTAACGAGAAGGTACCTGTCCATGTATCTCAAGGCTCTTGCAACATTCCTTGGAACATCTGATCTATCCGGGAGAACAGCAAATGGTATTCCAAATCCAGTGTGACCGGTGGTAAAGGATTTCCTGTTGAAGTCTCTATTGCTCGCCATGTGAAGACCAGAAAGATCGACGCTGACTCCAACGACTTGTGTTTCCTTTGCGCCTGCCTTTCTAAGACCTCTGGCCGTTCCCGTGAGATTGCCTCCCCCGGCGTGTGTAGCGAGGACGTAATCAGGATTCATTCCGATCATTCTATTTGACTGTTCCACAATCTCATATCCCAAAGACTCGATGCCCGCAATCGCATAAGGTGTATAGAGGGACGCATTGAAGAACCCAGTTTCCTCAAGAAGAAGGAGGAAGTAATAGAAGAGCTCCGGACCGACCGTAAGCTGGGCTACTTCTGCTCCGTAAGCTTCACAGGCGCGAGCCTTCTCGAGAATCTCAGGTTGACCTTTGCCTTTGCTGTCATAACACTCCTGAACAACGATGCACTTCAAAGCCCTTTTCATAGATTGAGAGGCAACGGCAGCTCCGTAGTTTCCACTAGTCGCGGCGATTACGCCTTTGTAACCGAGCTCCTTTGCCCTTGCAACACTCACTGATGCACGCCTGTCCTTGAAGCTTCCCGAAGGGTTAGTCGCCTCGTCTTTCAGGAAAATCCTAGCGCCCTTGCCCGGTTCACTGATTGTTCTTACGAGTCTCGTGATATTCTTGAGCTCAATCAGAGGGGTATCCCCAACTCCGGTTTCTGACTGAATTTTTCTGATCTCCTCAATAGGGTACGAAGTATCTCTCATGAGCGCTTCGTAGTCGAAGGCAATCCCTTCGAGTTCGTATTTGTCGTAATCAACTCCAACAGATGCCTTCATTATCTCTTTTCTTCTCGCCATTACTGATTCGTATGATCTATTCTGCATCTCTATCGCCACCAGTAAGCCATCGAGTTAGTTCAATTCCGGCCTCAGAGAGTTCGGGAATATTGTCTCCGAAGTTGTGTTCATGTTTGGGCTCGACGCATTCAAGTTTTCCGTGAACTCTTCTCCCCGAGGCGGTTTCTACAGTGACCATTTCGCCGAGTTCGGCCTTCTCTTCAATGAGAAAGCCCCTGATTCTCAGTTCAAGAGGGACGTTCTTCGTGTCCTCGGGAACGGAGGGAGCTCTCTCGCCAATATCGAGGAGGATCCGGTGTATCTGGACCCACTGCCCCTTGATTGCACTCATAGTTACATCTCCCTGATCTCGTCGATCAAGCACCTCGGTACAGGCAACTCACTCATTTCAATCAGTCCGGGAGTCGCCTCAATTACTGCGGGAATCATGTTTGTAGCAAGGGCTATAGTCCCCTTTCCGCCGGGAATCTCGGGTTTTACTGAAAGGTGAATCTCCGGGTCGCCGAAAATATCTATGTAGTCGCCAGTGTCGACCCCTTCGATTTCCGGAAGGATCTGCTGGGGATGAATAAGCTCTATCACTAGTCTGTCACCACAATAACCCCGGCCTATATGTCTGCAGCCGGCCACCATACCGGGCATTACGTGTGCAACATCAGTCTTCCTCTCTGTTCTTGATATGATTGGCTCACGAGTCTCTTCAACTCTATCAATGTTCCACCCTAAAGCATTTCCAATCATTGCGATTGACTGCTGGAAGCCTATGTGTCCTACTATCTCTCCCGACTCAATTCCCTTCTTGAATTCCTCAGGTGAAGTGCCTACTCCCTGGGTTTTCATCACAGTCTTTCCGAAGGGAGAAAGATCGTTGATCCTTCTTGCTTCTATCCTCTCGACCTTTAGACATGCACCTGTCATAGCGATTATCAATAGGTCAAGCACGAACCCTGGATTTATTCCCGTACCAAGAATAGATACTCCATAACGCCAGGCGATGTTCTCGAGGACTTCGGATTCCTCTGGATGCGAAGCGAATGGGAAGGCCATCTCTTCGGCTATCGTAAGAATATCCACGTGGTGTTTTGCAGCCATCTCTATTTTGGGAAGTACTTCTTCTACAAAGGAGTTCGTAGCTATTACAACTATGTCTGGTCTCGTTTCGGCAATTGCCTCGCCCACATCCGAATAGATCAACCTATCTGTCTTCTTGCCGTCGAGATATTCTCCAAGATCCTTTCCGATCTTTTCTGAATCCTTTTCAACGGCTCCAACCAGTCTTAGTTCTTCTTTCTTGGCAACATTACGGGCCACTCCGCTTCCCATTGCGCCAAGGCCCCAAACTAATACTCTGTACGCCATAAAGAAACCTCCTATCCGAATTTGTAATTATCCGATTCAATACTATCATCGGCGAGATGGGGAGGCTATTTGCGCATTATGCGACTATTCGCGATAAAAGACGACTATTCACGACTTCTGTGAGTATGTTTGAGTATGCGTAAGTATGGATCGAGAAGAGGAAGTCTGGCTAGTACTCTATGGCAACTCTTTTTATCTCCTCAAGGGAAGTGACTCCGTCGATCACCTTCTGCACCCCATCGTTGTAAAGCGTTCGCATTCCAGCCTTCACGGCAGCCTGAGCAAGCTCTCTCTCTGAAGCGTTCTGACCAATCATCTGACGAAGATTGTTGTCAACAACCAGGATTTCGCTAATACTGGTTCTACCCTTATAACCCATTCCCCGGCACTCGGGGCAGCCATTTCCAGGAATGTACTCGCTGAAGTCATTTCTATCGGGGTAAAAGGTTGAGGCCATCTTTCTTAGTTCTTCTCTCACTGGTATTTTGACCTTACAGTTGTTACAGAGCTTTCTTACCAATCGCTGCCCCATAACTCCGATCAATGAAGTGCCAAGTAGGAAGGGATCAACCCCCATGTTGACAAGTCGAGCAACCGCGCCTGCAGCACTGTTGGTATGGATTGTTGAGAAAACAAGATGTCCAGTTAGCGATGCCTCAATCGCCAGCTGCGCAGTCTCTCTGTCTCTGATCTCGCCGACCATTATTATGTCAGGGTCCTGACGCAGGAAAGATCGCAGGTATCTCGCAAAAGTCAATCCGATGTCCGTGTTCACCTGGCACTGAGAAATACCTTCAATAGTATATTCAACAGGGTCTTCCGCCGTAAGCACGTTGACCTTCTCCGAGGTTACTTGGTTTAGGACCGCTACCAGAGTAGTGGACTTTCCGCTTCCCGTAGGACCAGATACCAGTATGATACCGTACGGAGCGTTGATTATGCTTTCGAAACGCTCTCTGTTGTGGTCTGAAAGACCGAGATCTTCAAGCTTCTTCTTCGCATTTGATACCCTGAGGATTCTCATAACAACTTTCTCGCCGAAAATCGTTGGCATTGTCGAAACTCTCATGTCGAACTGCTCATTGCCTCTCCTAATATAGAACTTTCCATCCTGAGGCATTCTCTTCTCTGAAATATCCAGCTTACACATGACTTTGATTCTCGACACTACAGAATTATGAGCTTTGCGCGGATAGCTCAGGACCTTTCTCAGAACGCCGTCGACTCTCAGTCTGGCAACGGCCATTTTCTCGTAGGGCTCCAGATGGACGTCACTGGCATCGCTTCTTATGCCGTTGTCCAGAAGTGAGTTTATGAACTTCGCGACGGGAGTATCATCGGTTTCGTCCTGTCTGTCATCTTCAAGATCAATTTCCGTGTGCTGTTCTATGCTGAAAGTATTGTCTATTATCTCGCTGGAGGCAGACTCGTCATACGAAGATTTGTAGAGAGCATCGAACATTGGTGGAGGTACAAGGAGCGTACTAATCTTGTTTCCTGTGAGGAAGGAGAGCTCTCTGTCTATCTGAGGAACCCTAAGAACTTCAGTAGTTACCACCTTAAGGACCCCTTTTTCGTGATCAAACTCTATAGGGATTACACTAAGCCTGTCTGCAACAGGCTTAGGAATCATTCTTAGGACATCGGGAGTAACCATATTAGGCAAATCTTCGAGTACCTTAAGCCCGTATTGCTTTGAGAGTGAATCGTATATGTCCTCCCAGGAGATTACGCCCATACCAACAAGAACTTCACCGAGCGGCTTCCCGACTTTTTTCTGCAGAGTTACGGCCTGCTGGAGAGCATCTTCACTTAGGAGTCCCTGATCTATGAGAAGCTCTCCGAGTCTTTTATAGACTCTCAACGATCACTCCTCCTCGTTTATATCCAGTCCGAATCGGTAAATCGCGGGGATGTCGGAAGCATCACCCATGAGTTCGCCCTCGTCTAGTTCAAGGCCCGCTGCAATCAAAGTTATGTCAAGTTCATCATCGTTCATATCCGGGTCGACAATGAGCCCAAGCTTCACGTCTGCGTCTTCGCTGCAGTTCTGTCTCACAATTGCAGCCGCAATATTCATCTCTCTCAAGGTTATGTTCTTCGCCGAAACATTTAGAATAATCCCCGTCGCGTTGTCGATCGGCTTTTCCAACAGTCGGCTTTCAAGAGCTCTTCGAGCTGCTTCTTCTGCACGTCTTTCGCCTGAGCCCACACCAATTCCCAGCATCGCCGTTCCGGCATTTCTCAAAACCGACTCGACATCGGCAAAGTCCAGGTTGATATACCCGCGCTTTGTTATGAGCTCGGAGATACCCTTGATTCCGTGATGGAGAGTTTCATCGGCCTTTGCAAAGGCATCTACGATTGAAGTGTTCGGCGGCAGTTCTTGAAGAAGCTTGTTGTTCGAGATTCTGATGAGAGTATCCACTGAGTTCTTAAGCCTTCTCAAGCCTTCGTTGGCAGTCTTTAATCTCGTATTACCTTCGAAGAAGAAGGGGGTTGTGACCACTGCAACGGTCAGGATTCCCATTTCCCTTGCAATCGAAGCTACTATTGGCGCTGCGCCCGTTCCGGTGCCACCGCCCATTCCTGCAGTGATAAACAGCAGATCGGTGTCTTCAAGAAAGGTCCCGATTTCGTCAACCGATTCCTCTGCCGCTCTCTCACCGACATTTGGGTTACCGCCGGCTCCCAGGCCTCTAGTCAGTTCAGTTCCAAGCTGAATCTTAAGATCGGCCTTATTGCTTTCAAGAACCTGAATATCTGTATTTGCCGCGATGAAAGTGACGCCGTGGATTCCTTCGGATATCATTCTGTTTACGGCGTTACCGCCTGCTCCACCAACACCAATGACTTTTATGGATGGCAATCTGATTTCAGCATTCTTCTTTCCTGTGTCAATCTCAAAGCTCATCATCTTCACCTCCAAAGAAGAGGGATTTTATAAACGATCCAAAGTCTTTCTTGGGTCTTTCAACCACGCTTTCTACGGCTTCTCCCTGGACTTCCTCGGGGGAAACAAGATTGCCCAAACAGGAGCTGAATACTGGGTCATTAGCAACATCATGACTGTTCTCAATTCTTTTGTTGAAACTAGTCTCATATGTACCAATTCTTACCGGCATCTTTAGAGACTCAACGCCTACATCCGTAAGACCTCTCAGCTTGGAGCCCCCACCAGTGAAAACGACTCCTCCGGGAATCCTTTCTTCGGAGTATTCCGGATTGTTTATTATGAAGAGCTGGATCTCTTTTCTGATCTTGTTCAGAAGCTCTTTCACCCTCGCATAGATAACTGTGGAGAGTCTTCTTACCGAGACATTCTTTCTAGTTCTTTCATCAAGTCCAAAGTACTCCACAACGTCTTCAGCATCAGGCGGGAACATACTGCAATGGCCGTAATTGACAAGCAATCTCTCGGCTTCATCTACCGATGTACCGAGAACCCTCGCTACATCCAGCACTATGTGTCTTATTCCAAGAGGAATTCTCGAGATGTAAACGGGAAGATTCTCCCTGTAGATTACGGTTTCGGAGAAACTGTGTCCGAGGACAACGCTAACCACACCGTGCTGCTTCTCAGTATCCGTCAATACAGCTTCAGATGCAGAAATAAGCGCTGGAGAGATGAAGAAGTCACCTCTGCCGAAGAGTTCTTCGAAGAGCCTTCTGAAGATCTCGACCGACTTGCCTTCGCTTGAAACAAAAACCATCTCGACATTCAGTTTCTTCGCGTACATCTCAACGGGATTGAAGACGACTTTATCATCATCGAGAATATACTTACGGATATAGCTTCTGTGTATATTAGTGTTGCCCGTCTTCATCTTCTCCGCCTTGAGACGACTCATAATGCTCAAAATCGTTTGCTCTTTCACCATTACCTGTTTCTCTTCGGAGAGAATTTCTTCTATGTTCTCCGAGAATACTGAATAGTCCCCATCTGTGAAACTGATCTTGAAGTCTGCCTCAACGTCCTTCTTGCCCATCTGACCTGTTAGATCCTCAATCAGCTTCTGAATGGACTGCTTAAGAGCAACCGCATCTTTAACCTCGCCCTTGTCGAGCCCAACAGTCTTGACACTCCCATAAGCCTCAAGAGTCATCTGACCTGTCTGTTCTCTGCTTACCACCACACCCTTAAGGGTGTTCGTGCCAACATCGAGAGAAACTGTATAATCCTTCCCCCTGGCCATCAATGTCACCTCGCTCTCAACAGTTTACCATCACTCAAGAAAATATATTCGCTTCTGTCGGAGGCGTTTTCTAACTGAAGAAGAAGGTCCTTATTTGCTTCCAAGCTTTCCCAGTCAAGTACCTTCACTCTGATCCCTCTTCTGAGTAACAACACATTGTTTTCAAAATCAAAGTAAGATACCAGTGCCAGTACTCTTCTGTCAGCAAGAATGCCCTCTACCGCTCCGGCAAAAATCTCTATGTCTCTTTCGGTGGCTATATAAACTCCATTTTCTTGAAGAAAACTAACGCCGCCGATAATCGGATTACTCACAACCTCCGAAAGATCGGCATAATCAACTATAACAAAATCGTCGGAGACCCAGTAATATTTGTCTCTATAACTCACCAAAAACTTTCCCGGTTTCAAAAAGACTCTTCCGCCGGAAACGTCAATGCTTCCCGGTGGGTAAATTATATCAGTTTTCCAGGTTCTTCTAAAGGCCAAAGGAAATTCAACCAGAATCTCACCGAAATTAACGATCCTGGTCAACTGCTGTACCGGTGCCGTGAAGAATGACTCCAGTACGAAATTCGCAATAGAAACCATCCAAATGGCAAAGAGAATTACCACACAAATACCGGCTCTAAGTGAAAGGCTCATACGTCAAGATTGGAAATACTCAATGCATGCCGTTCAATGAACGATCTTCTTTCCTCCACCTCGCTACCCATTAGTATTGTGAAGACTCTATCCGCTTCCTGAGCATCTTCTATGTTTATCTGTACGAGTTTTCTGTCGCTGGGGTTCATTGTCGTCTCCCACAGCTGTTCGGGATTCATTTCGCCAAGCCCTTTGAATCTCGAGTAATTGAGTTTTCTATCGGAATGCTCCTTAATGAACGTAGTCAATTCCTCATCACTATAGAAATAGTGTTTCTGCCTGTTCAGTTCTATCTTGTAGAGCGGTGCCTGAGCGACATAGACCTTGCCGTTGGTTATTAGTGGTGTCATATATCGATAGAAGAGAGTAAGAAGAAGCGTCGTGATATGTGCACCGTCGACATCGGCATCCGTCATTATTATAATCCTTCCATACCTTAGATTCTTAATCTCGAAGTCTTCGCCCATTCCTGTACCAAGAGCGACTATGATATTGCTTATAGTCTCGCTCTTCAACATTCTGTCGAGTCCGGCCTTTTCAACGTTCAGGATCTTTCCCCTAAGCGGAAGGATCGCCTGAGTCTCTCTCGAACGGGCCATCTTGGCAGAGCCTCCGGCCGAGTCCCCTTCAACTATGAAGATCTCTGTCTCCTCTGGATCTTCCGAGATGCAATCTGCCAGCTTGCCTGGCAGAGTAGTGTTTTCAAGAGCATTCTTTCTTCGAACCATCTCTCGTGCTTTCTTCGCCGCCAATCTCGCACGTGCAGCTTCGAGAGCCTTTGTAAGTATTGCTTTCAGATCCTTCTGATTGTAGTCGAAGTGCTCCTCCAGCTTTTCTTTAACGACTTTCATAACTGCTTCGAATGCCTCATCGTTTCCAAGTTTTGCCTTAGTTTGCCCTTCGAACTGCGGCTCTTTCACAAAGACACTCAGTATTGCCGAAAGACCTTCTCTCAGATCTTCGCCCTGCAGATTCTGATCCTTGTCTTTCAGTATATTGTGCTTCCTGCCGAGATCGTTCATCGTCTTTGTGAGCACCGTCTTGAATCCAGTCAGGTGAGTGCCGCCCTCAATTGTCTTGATGTTGTTTACAAATGTGAGAACATCCTCATCATACGACGTGGTATATTGCATCGCGAGCTGTATCTTGACATCGTTATAGGACCCCTCCAGGTAGATGGGATCCTTGTGAACTGACTTCTTGTTCTTGGTGATTGCCTTCACAAATTCAACGATTCCGCCTTCGAAGTGATAGCTTCTCTTTTCGCCGATTCTTCTATCTTCGAAGGAGATCCTTATTCCCCCGTTCAGATAGGCCAATTCCTTGAATCGTGCCTCAAGTATGTCAAAGTCGAAGTCAGTGACTGCGAAAACCATAGGATCGGGTTTGAAGCTGGTTACTGTACCATTTTCCTTTGCTTCGCCAACCATCTCAACGGGCGACAAAGCCTTTCCTCTTTCGTACTTCTGTCTGTATACCTTTCCGTCAACCATTACTTCTACGATCATCCATTCAGACAGAGCATTAACAACAGAAGCCCCCACTCCGTGCAGTCCCCCACTGATTTTGTATGAGTCCTTTGAAAACTTACCTCCGGCGTGGAGAGTTGTCATGACAACTTCCAGTGCACTTGTCCCGGTATCTGGATGGATATCTATTGGAATTCCTCTTCCGTTATCTCTCACTACCACGGAGCCGTCTTCCATGATAACGATGTCTATTCTATCGCAGTATCCTCCCATTGCCTCGTCAATACTGTTGTCGACTATCTCGTAAATGAGGTGATGAAGACCCGACTTTCCGGTTGACCCAATATACATGCCCGGTCTCTTCCTAACCGGATCTAATCCTTTAAGTATCTTTATGTTCTGAGCATTGTATAAATCAGACATTTAACACCTCCATGTCTATCGCCTAATTCTAAATTTAATTCTTCTGATTGCTTCTACTCCTAATGCAGAGTTCAGCTTAGTAAGAAGAGCCTTTTCCCTTAGTCTCATTTCATTGAGCCACATTCCATCATCAACACTTACAATGAGAGTCCCGTCAGTAAAATCCGTAATTGACGAGTGATTTGCTATTGGCTGACCAACGATCTCTTCCCAGTCTTTATTCAACTCGAAGACTTTTATCTTTCTGAACAGCCCCGAGCTTTTCACCAGTTCATCAAATATCTGCCCTATAGTTCGATGGCTCCACTTCATCTAATCCGCTCCAATTGCTGTCTTCTGTCATTATGTATCCCTCGAAATTGTCGAGCAGCAGTCTCGTCATTCCATCTGTAAAGTCCTCAATAAGCACTTTCTCTTCCAGTCTCCTTACTGGAACGATCCCTACGCTCGTATGACTCATGAATATCTCATCGGCACAGAATAACTCCCACGACGGGATAGGTCTCTTTTCAACTGTGATCTCCAGAGATTCACATAGACCGATTACGTTATCACGCGTTATTCCTGGAAGGACTCCCGAGCGGATATCCGGAGTAGCTACCGAACCATCGATGACCAGGAAGACATTCGAGAACGATCCTTCACAGACGTTTCCCTTTTCATTCAGTATAATCATGTCGTAATTGTCTCCGAGCAACTTTCTCGTTCTGATATTCCAGCTAGAGCCCGGCATTTTCAGCTGAGGATTCAGGATATCGCCCGAGGGCTTTGTAAACGGCGAAATGCACACCTTCACTCCGAGTTCATAGATATCCTTCGACACAGAGGGAAGCTTGCTGAAGATGACCGCTGCCCTGCTTTCCTTTCCGTAACTGAGTAGCGATATTCTGATTCTGAAATCCTCTGTCTGTACTGCCTTGTTTTTTTCAAGCCCTTCCATGATTATAGAGTTAAGCTCTTTGCAGCTGAAAGGGACTTCCAGGCCCAACAGTTTTGCCGACTGCTTGAGCCTCTCAAAGTGCTTTCTGAATGCAAAAGGCAATCCGTTGTACGTTCGAACTACTTCGTAGACCGATTCACTGTTCATTACTCCCGGAACAAGAATACTGACCAGGGAAGAATCTTCATCGCACCACCGATCGGCAATATAGTTCAGCATCGGAACCCTCCTTGTGACTCTCGAAATTCGTTACCGTCGCATTCACAAAGCCGCTTTGTCTTCCGTTGACGACGTGAGGCACATAGTATTCATCGAAACCACGACTCGTAGAAGAGTCGGTTTTCTCTATCAGGACTTTGCTTGTCTGGCCGATATGCGTCTCGAGATACCTCTCTCTCGACTTCGCTCCAGCCTCAATTAGCTGCTGCGCTCTTACCTTCTTCACTCCGGATTCTATCTGATCCTTCATCTCTGCAGCCTCTGTTCCCGGTCTCTTTGAGAACCTAAACACATGAACCTTCAGGAAATTCACTTCTTCAATTATTCGAAGCGTCTGCATATGATCCTCGTCAAGTTCTCCAGGAAATCCCGCTATTAAATCCGTTGTGAACGCGAATCTAGGGTCTACCATTCTGGTGCTCTCAACAGCTCTAAGGTACTCGCTTATTGTGTACTTCCTTTTCATGTATTTCAGGACGTTATCAGAACCACTCTGCAACGACAGGTGCATATGTCTTGCAATTCGCGATGAACCGGCCAGTAGATCGAGGAAGCTCTTATCAACGGTATCGGGGTCGAGTGAACCGAGTCTTATTCTCCAATTCCCGTCTAAACCGTCAAGCTCGTTAAGAAGCTCCGTCAAAGACGAATCTAAGTCGACCCCGTAGTATCCGATGTTGATCCCGGTCAGGACGATTTCTTTGTAGCCTCTTCGGACCAATCCTTCGAATTCCTTCCTAACCATATCTATTGGTTTGCTGATTACGTTGCTTCCTCTTGCCAGCCTGATTCTGCAATACGAGCAGTTATTCAGACAGCCGTCTTCTATGCTGAGAAAAGCCCTCGTTCTTCCTTCAATACTCGAAGTAACGGTGAAAAAACCTTCTTGAGGAACTCCGTCGGGTCTATCTAGCTGCCTCGCAACGTACTTGTGAATGGCCCTCTTCTCTTTAACTCCTACAACTTCATCTGCACCAAGTACCATCAGCTCCTCGGGTGAAAGCTCGGAGTAACAGCCTACGATTATGATTTTAGAGTCCGGATTGAGTGCCTTCAGCCTCCTGAAAAGCTGTCTGAGCTTTCTCTCTGCTTCGGAGGTCACAGTGCACGAGTTCAATATGAAGAGATCTGCCTGTTCCTGAGAAAAACTGACTTCAAAGTCCTTTAGTCTTTCGGCCATTGCCTGTGACTCATACTGGTTCATCTTACAGCCGAAAGTGTAGATTGAAACTGTTTTTTTCATCTATCTATCTTGCCTTGCGTTGCTGCGTGAATCAAATGAATCCTGTTTACTATGCCCATCAACTTACCGTATTCATCTACAACCGGCATCACTTTGAGACCGTTCTTGATCAGAAGATCTGCCGCATATATCACTGTGTCATCTGGTTTTATAACTACAGGCGGTTTGACCATATGTTGCGAAACGTGATCGTCCTTTATCTTGCCGAGTCGAATGACGAACTGATGGGTGTCGGGAATGAAAGATGCAGACTGAAGAAGACTGAAGTAACTGGGCAGTGCGCTCTTGATAACATCACTTTCACTCAAGAATCCTACAACTTTGAATTCCTCATCAACAACCGGCAGCCCCGACCTATTCTGCCTCAGGCATAAGACAATGAAATCCTCTATGGTTTCATCTTCGAACATCGCCGAAACGTCTCTTATCATCGCTTCTCTAACCTTCATCTAGATCACTCCAGCTCTCGTATATCGAATGAGTCCATGTGTTCATCAATATCCTCAAGAGAGATACGTTCCTTGCTTATATACTCTGCTTCCGCAACGGCTGCAGCCATTCCTCTTTTTGCAGCCAGGAAGTAATCATTTTCGTTTTCTATCATGGAGTTGACAACTCCACCCATGAAGGCGTCTCCAGTCCCCAAAAGATGAGATCTATCAATATGGCTCTTAGTGTTGAACAGCCACACACCGTCATTTGTTGCAATCACGTCTCCTTCAACTGCATAAGAGAGAATCGCAAGCCTGGCTCCGCGTTCTAGCATCCTTTTTGCAGCTTTCACATAATCCTTCAGATCTACCATCGTTTCTCCGAAAAGCAGTTTCCTGCTTCTCAAATCCGGGCGAGCCACAGTCACAACTCCTGCTTCTACGGCCATTTCGAAGGCGGGACCGATACCCTCCACGAACGATACTTTTCCCGAGTTACTTACCTTCTTGCATAAGGACCTGCAGATCTCGTTGTCCACACCTCTCGGGATGCTCCCAGAGATCACAACATGTCTGACCCTGGAGAGTGCCACATCAAATCTACGAACAAACATTCTCAAGTCATCGGGCTTAATGAGAGGACCCGAAGAATTGATCTCGGTTATCGTCTCGCCTACGGGGTCAACAATAGCGATATTCTCTCTTGTCTCTTCCTCAACGTGAATAAATGCGGTAGTGATGAGGTCGCTCATCAGACGCATTCTCTCTTCGACAACCTTTCCGATATACCCGCCAAGAAAACCCATGGCGATATTTCTAACTCCAAGGCCGGAGAGAATCACGGAAACGTTTATGCCCTTACCTCCTGGATCCATAACCGAATAACTGGGATTCTTCACCCTGTGAAACTCATTGATCTTGAAATTCTCAACAACTATTTCCCTGTCGAGAGCAGGGTTAAGCGTAACGGTAAGGACGTTCATGGTTCACCTCCAACGGCGAGTACTTATCGGTTGTTCAGAACGAAAATCTCGGGACTTCCTACATATGAAATTTTACCATTTTTCAGGACAATCAACAAATCAGAAATGTCTAGAAGCCTCAGAACAAACCTGGAAGAGATAATCAGAGTCGTGTTGTTTCTGGTATCTATAAGGACGTTCTTCACCTCTGTGCAGGCATCGTCATCAAGGTGATCAAGAATGTTGTCTAGAATGATCACCTCGGGGTGACGTATGAGTGTAGAAAAGACCAGCAGCGAGAGCCTTTTGAAAAGTGGTATCGTCTTGAGAGAGGTCTCTGCTTTGACGGCCAGAAGATCAAGAAGATCCAACTCGTTGAAAAGATCGAGTTCGCTCTCTTCAAAATCCTCGAATTCGAATCGCTTTCCTTTCAGGAATCTGAAGAATTCAATCAAAGTGAAGTTTGACATAGCTTCGAGGAATGTCGTATCCACGTAAGCTACTCTATTCCTTACGCTCTTTCTGTCAAGTTGGTCGATATCCGATCCAAAGAGCTTTATTGATCCCGTATATTGGACATCATCGAAGAGCTCTTCGTTGAGATGAATGAAGCTTCTCAGAATTGCCGACTTACCCGATCCCCTTGCTCCCTGTAGAAGAGCGATATTTCCCTTCGGAACTTCTAGCGAAACATTGTCGAGCATCTTCTTGCCGTCGACGATAAGAGAGAAGCCTTCCAAAGAAAGAGCAGTCTCAATCACGAGACTGCTCCTCTTTAGCGTTCCTATCGTTCAATCGACTAAGAATCTCCCTGTTGGCGAGCAAGTCGCCACTCTTAGCCTTCTTTAATAGTTCGATCTGAGAAAGAATTCTGGGACTTGTTTCAACCGGTCTTGCTTTCTTTTTTTCGGCCAAGTTTTCACGTCCCTTCATACGTGTTTTCCATTATATACACTAGACTTTTCTCTCAAGTGATACATAAATTAAGACACTGTTATTAAATGGCTAAATTAGTCGCGCTTAGACGTATTAAGCATTCCCAACAGCGCCTTGAGCTGTTTACTCCTTGAAGGGTGCCTTAGCTTTCTGAGAGCCTTTACTTCGATCTGTCGAATTCTCTCTCTGGTGACGTTGAAGAACTGACCTACCTCCTCAAGCGTTTTTGTCTTTCCATCCAGAAGACCATATCTCATCTTCAGTACCATCGCCTCTCTAGGTGAAAGCGTGTCGAGAATCTGATCTATCTGTTCCCTGAGAAGCATCTTCATTGCCGCTTCCTCCGGCTGCTCCATGGAGTCGTCGTGAATGAAGTCGCCCATTGTCGATTCTTCGTCACCACTAATTGGTGACTCAAGCGAAACCGTCTCCTTCGATGCAGCCAAGATCTCTTCGATCTTCTCCGGCGTTTTCCCGGTGAGTTTCCCCAGTTCCTCGATAGTTGGATACTCCCCGTAGTCCTGCAGGTGTTCTCGAATGACCTTGTTCAGTTTGTTGATTGTCTCAACCATATGGACTGGAACTCTAATAGTCCTTGCCTGATCGGCGATGGCCCTGGTAATCGCCTGCCTTATCCACCAGGTTGCATATGTGCTGAACTTGTATCCCTTCTTCCAGTCGAATTTCTCTACGGCTTTTATGAGCCCTATGTTTCCCTCCTGAATTAGATCCAGGAAAGTAAGGCCCCGCCCTATGTATCTCTTAGCAATAGAGACAACAAGTCTCAAGTTTGCGGTTATTAGTTCTTCCTTTGCCTTCGGCTCACCCTTTTGAGCACGGCGAGCAAGTTCTCGTTCCCTGCTTGGCGTAAGAAGCGATATCTTGCCTATCTCCTTCAAGTACATTTTTATCGGGTCTTTGAGCGAGATGTTGTCGTACATTTCAGGTGTCGTTTCCAGGATAGATACTAACTCATCACTGCCTTCACTCTCTATATCACCGTCTTCCTCTACTGGTTCCTTTTCAACGATATTGATTTTGTTCTTCTCGAATTCCTCATATATCGATTCAACAAGAGTTGAGTCAAATCCCTCGTAATCAGGAGGAAAAGCGCTATCTATATCTTCGTAAGTTATAAATCCCTTCTTCTTTCCTTGCCTTAGAAGCTTCGCTATTCGCTTGTCTATCTCTTCCTTTGTAATAGGAGCATTGTTTTCGCCATTTTCTTCCGAATCTTCATCTTCAACTGCAATCTTTGCAGCAAGCGATTTGATATTCTCTTCAATCACCTTTGCACTCGTCTTCTTACTCTTTTTCTGCTTTTCCAAATTGATCGCCACCCTTCATCTTTCTATCGAGCAATCTACTGAGCTCGATCCTCCTGACCAACAAAGCTCTTCTCGCCCCCTCGTCCTTTACATTCGGCATCTTCCTGTCGATCTCGGCCATCTCTTCTTCCACTAGTTTCCTGTTTGCATACTCACCTGTCTTTTCGAGTATTCTCTGAGCCGTTTCAAAATCAATGCAACTGGATGCCAAATCGATCAACTCTCTCCCTACAATCTCGTCAACCAGGTCCAGCAACTCCTCAAGCTCCAGACCTCTTTTCATTCCTTTCAGAATCTCCTTCAAATCTCCGCTCTCTGCAATCAGCTCCAGCTGCTTCACAACCTTTGACCTGAGTGAAGGGTGTTGCAGGTAGATTCTTACATGATCTTTCAGTTTAAGAACCAGTCCTCTTCCGATTTCACTTCTTGACTGTCCGCCAAGACCTCCCTTAAGGGCCAACTCGAGTTCGCGCTCAGAGTATCCTGTCTTCTGAGAAAGCGCAGCGATAGTTGATTGAACGGTCGCCAGACTGCCAGAGTTTCTGAAATTGATCACATATGGTTTCAGATACTCAATGAGATGTTTTCGCCCCTGAGGGACCGACAAATCTAGTTTCCTCGCAAAAAACTCCACTCTAAAAGCAGGTCCAGGTATAGCTGCCGCAAGAACTTCTTGAATCGCCTTTGCACCTTCAGAGACAAATAGGTCTGCCGGGTCTTTGTGATTTCGTGAGACAACTACAGCCGTCGAAAAATCGATCTTCTCAGCAATATCTATCGATCTTAGTGTTGCTGCCTGGCCGGCATCATCCGAGTCAAGAAAGAACAGCAAATTCCGCGTGTAATTGCCCAGAATCCGTAGATGTCGCTCCGTTAAAGCCGTTCCTAGCAAACCGACGGCATTGGTAATGCCTGCCTCAAAGAGCGAGATGACGTCAAAATACCCTTCTGCTATCACTGCGTAATTCAGCTGCTTGATTGCTCCTTTTGAGCGTGAAAGGTTGAACAAAAGTCTGTTCTTCTGGAAGTATTTCGATTCAGGAGAATTCGTGTATTTCGGTCCTTGTTCGGAAACCATGATTCTTCCCCCGAATCCAACTACTCTGCCCGATTCGTTGTCAATAGGAATCAGTAGTCTGCCCGAAAACCTATCCCTCAAAGAAGACCCTCTTCCAATCAATATGCCAAACTGAACAAGGGTCTTTTCATCGACCCTACATTTTGACGGCAACGATTGCTGAAAAGTTCTTTCATCTGGGGAGTAACCCAGCTTAAACTCGTCTATTGTGGCGAGCGAAATCTTGCGTCTATCAACAAGATACTCCATTACGGCTGAGTTGCCTTCTTTCAACTCACGACTGTAAACATCTGCTAGACGAGACATTATGGATGTGTATTTGTCGTATTCCGATTCCGTCGAATCGATTTCGACGACAATCCCTGCATGATCTGCAAGCCGCTTCACGGCTTCCGAGAAGGATAGACTCTCAATCTTCTGGTAGAAAGATATTACATCACCCTTCTCTCCACAGCCGAAGCAATGAAAGAAGCCCCTTTGAGGGTGAACATAGAACGAAGGATCGTTGTCACTGTGAAATGGGCATAATCCCCTGTAAGAGCTTCCGGCCTTCTGCAGGTTCACATAGCGACCGATGAATTCGACGATGTTTATGGACTTTTTTATCTCGTCGAGTTCCTCTTTGGTGAACACTGAACCACCACCGGCAAAAAAAGGCCCATACGTTCTATGTACGGGCCGTATTCTTTAAAATGTGTTAACGCTTAGAGAACTGAGGTGCTCTTCTTGCTTTCTTGAGACCGTATTTCTTTCTTTCGACTTCCCTCGAGTCTCTCGTTAAGAGACCGTTCTGCCTGAGAAGCTTCTTGAGATCAGGGTTGAATTTGACAAGTGCTCTGGCAATTCCAAGACTTATCGCTCCAGCCTGACCTCCGAGTCCTCCGCCATTGACTCTTATGAGCATATCAAATCTACCAATCGTGTTCGTCACCACGGAAGGTTTCAAAGCGCTTCTTACCCATGCGTCATTTGCAAGGTATTCCTTGAGGTCTTTGAATTCCTTTCCGTTTATCATAAGTTTACCGGTACCAGGTCGCAGATGAACTCTGGCGACAGAGGTCTTTCTTCTACCTGTTCCGTAATAATTCACAAAGTCAGCCATGCCTCAACCTCCTCATTTAACCAGTTCAATCAATTCGGGTTTCTGCGCAGCGTGGTCATGCTCCGGGCCAGCATATACTTTCAGCTTCTTTAGCATTTTCTCGCCCAAAGCCTTCTTTGGGAGCATTCTCTTGACTGCGAGCCTAACGACTCTTTCCGGGAACTTGTCCATCATCTGTCTTGCCGTTCGTTCCTTTATGCCTCCCGGATAGCCCGAGTATCTGTAATATATCTTCTGGTCGAGTTTCTTGCCGGTAAGCTTGACTTTGTCGGCATTTACTACAATGACAAAATCGCCGGTGTCGAGATGAGGAGTGTAGTAAGGCTTGTTCTTTCCCATAAGAACCATAGCGATCTGCCCAGCAAGTCTACCGAGTGGAACGTCAGTTGCGTCGACGACGTACCATTTCTTCTCTATTTTGTTGCCATTGTGATCAACGAGGTAACCGAGAGTCTTCTCGATTTCTCCCTTTCTTTTCGTCTGCACCTTGGAATGGGTAACTGCCCATCTGCACAAAGGTGTCTTCTGAGTTTTCATAGATGCAATCCTCCTTAACAGAACAGCTTACTCGCTGTAGACACTGACGTACTTGCGGTTGTTTTTTTCTTCGAAGTGAACCTTGCCGTCTATAAGTGCGAAGAGGGTGTGGTCTCTGCCCAGTCCAACGTTGTTTCCCGGGTGTATCTTCGTTCCCCTCTGCCTTACGATTATCGAGCCTGCCCTAACGGCTGAAGATTCACCTCTCTTAATCCCCAGATAGTTGGGATTACTGTCTCTTCCGTTCGACC
Source organism: Mesotoga sp. UBA5557 (assembly GCF_002425715.1). NCBI lineage: Bacteria > Thermotogati > Thermotogota > Thermotogae > Kosmotogales > Kosmotogaceae > Mesotoga > Mesotoga sp. UBA5557. The sequence continues at coordinate 9,266 of NZ_DIMV01000022.1, read as the reverse complement.
TACCGGTGCCTTTCCGGGCCATTTCATTTCACCCCCGTATCGATCTTCTCAATAGAGACTTCTGTGAACCACTGCCTGTGACCGTTTACTCTGTCGAAGTTCTTTCGGGGACTAAACTTTACGACCAGCACCTTCTTGTCTCTACCGTGAGAAACAACCTTGCCTACAACTTTTGCGCCGTCCACATAAGGCTTGCCTACAATCGGTTCATGTCCGTTGTGGACGAGAATTACTCTGTCGAAGACAATTTCGTCTCCGCTTTCCTTCCCGTTCTGCCTTTCGGTGAAGAGAGTCATACCTTCCTCGACTTTGTACTGTCTTCCCGAGGCTTCAATGATGGCGTACACTAAGAGCCACCTCCTCATGCAATAAAAATGTGCTGAAACGAGGTACCTTTCGGATTTAAGACCTGCTTCACGCACGAAAAAACCGCTCGCGATCAAAATTCTATCATATGTAGTAGGGTGAGGAGAGTGTCTGAGTAACATTATCATTACGAACGAGAAAGAGTTTCAAACTGGTTGAGATCCTTCTGTGGTGCAAGTTTACCACATTGACAGCGCTACAGCCCGTGATATAATCGATTCAGAACGGAGGCGTATCCTAATTGGCTAAGGAGCCGGTCTCGAAAATCGGTGGGGTTGACGCCCCTTGTGGGTTCGAGTCCCACCGCCTCCGCCAGAGGGCGGTCTTGCCCTCATTTTTTGGAGGTGGTAATGTGATCCTCGACAGGATCGAACAGCTTCTGAAGAGCAAGAAGGGAAACCTGAATTACTCTATTCCTAAAGAGTGGCTGCCTGAAGGATATTCAGGGACTGTCAAGCTAAGAGACCGATACATATTCGTTGATCCGTATGAATATGGCTCAAGTATAGTTGAGAGAATTACTGCGTTGGCTGAAAAGGATACAGACTACTCGAGACCTCTCGGAAGAATCAGAAATGAGAGCGGCAACTCCTGGATCAATTCGGCAATCATATACGGCTCATTTGTCAGAACTACAACCGCTTACTCGCACCACGACCCTGAGTTCTTCTCTGATCTGGATTCACAGGAGTATTCCGAATCTGGAACGTTTCTCAAGATGATCTTCATGCTGCCTTTTCTCTCGAAGATGGGCTTCGATACTCTTTACTTTCTGCCGGTTACGAGCTATAGTGATAAATTCAAGAAGGGTGAGCTAGGTTCGCCCTATTCGGTGAAGGACTTCTTTTCAATAGACAAGCGGTATCACGATGTGTTGCTGGAGGATATGGATGTTGAAGAAGAGTTCACGGCGTTTGTTGAAGCGGCTCACGTCATGGGAATGAGGGTTGTCCTAGATTTCATACCCAGGACCTCGGCCCGTGATTCTGCACTCATTCTCAAACACCCGGAGTGGTTTTATTGGATAGACGCATCTAGACTCGACGAGTACAGGCCGCCGAAGATCGAACCGCTTGGATTCGATCAGGCAAAGGTTGAGACTTTGCCCATCATATATTCCAATGAAAACGTAAAGAAGCATCTATCGCTTTTCAGCCACTCGCCAGCGAAGCTCTACCCCGAGAAATGGAGAGACTTCGTAGCTAGCCACGACGGCACTGAAAGCTTTCTCGATGAACTAGTCTCTGAGTTCGGCCTCATAACCCCGCCGGGCTTTTCCGACTGGATAAATGACAACCAGCCCACTTGGGACGATATAACTTTTCTAAGACTCTACAAGGATCATCCAACTGAATCCCGCAAGTTTGTTAGTGAGGATCAACCGCCTTATGTCCTATTCGATGTTGTCAAGTCGTCTTTCTTTCCCGGAAGCGAGCCGATGGCCGATCTATGGGAGAGTATAGAAAACATCATGCCCTTCTATAACGAAAGATTCGGTGTAGATGGAGCTCGACTAGATATGGGGCACGCACTTCCTAGGGAGCTTGAGCTCAGGATTATTCGCAAGGCAAAGGAGAGAGACCCATCCTTTGCAATCATTGCCGAAGAGCTTGTTATGGGTAACGATGAAAAGGCCAGGCAGTCAGGCTACGACTGTATTCTGGGAAACACATGGTGGATGGAACCGAGAATAGATGAAGGAAAGTTCAAAGAGCTTGTGTATAAAGTGCTGCCAAGTCTCAGGCTGCCCACTTTGGCAGGAATAGAGACTCCCGACACGCCGAGGGCAGCTTCCAGGCCTAATGGAAGGAAATTCTCCAGGTTCGCCACAATTCTCAACTACTTCCTGCCTAATGGAATCACCTACATAAATTCGGGACAGGAGGTTTTCGAGATTCAGCCGATGAATCTAGGCCTGGATAACGACGAAGAAGGCCGTTACGTTCTTCCACCCAACGATCCCTTTTACGGAAAGCTCGCGTTCTTCGATCCTTATGTGCTCCACTGGAATGCCGAAGAAGATATGATAGACCTCATTTCTCTCCTTTCTTCATTGAGAAAAAGCAATTTCGATTTGTTGAGCGCTGGCAATCTCAAACTAATGTGGGAAAATGACTTGAAGTCGGCCGGATTGTTCTATTGGAACGGCACCAAAGGGCTGCTTACGGTAGCAAACGGAGATTTTTCTAGCATGAAGGATTTCCACATAGATCTTGGCTATCATACATGGAAGAGTGAACACAAGGTCTCCTGGAGACTCAAAGGGTTCGACGCTCACTCTGAATGGAATGTTGGTGGAGATTTCCATTTGTCATTGGGTCCGGGCGAAGTAGCGGTAGCAGAGATCAAATGAATAAAGGGCCCCTTAGGGGCCCTTTTTGTCTATAGGTTACTTCTTCGGTTCTACATAAAACCTTACTGCCGTTCTCACTTCACCATCGATTTCAACGTCAGAAAACATTGGAACACATACGAGATCCATCCCGCTAGGAGCTACATACCCTCTTGCAATTGCAATCGCTTTTATTGCCTGATTCACCGCTCCTGCTCCAATTGCCTGAATCTCCGCAAAGCCCTTCTCTCTGAGTACTCCGGCAAGTGCACCAGCGACTGCATTTGGTTTTGAGTGGGTTGCTACCTTAAGGACTTCCATGACTGCTACCTCCTTTGAGACCTGTCATGCTACTGGGAGAGATTTAGGATGGTGCGCCCGGCAGGATTTGAACCCGCAACCATCGGAGCCGAAATCCGATGCTCTATCCGTTGAGCCACGGGCGCATGAAATAAAGAAGGAGTGGGGTGGCTGGCGGGGTTCGAACCCGCGACCGCCTGATCCACAGTCAGGCGCTCTTCCAACTGAGCTACAACCACCACGAACATTGCATGGCGCGCCCGGCAGGACTCGAACCTGCAACCCCCGGATTAGAAGTCCAGTGCTCTATCCATTGAGCCACGGGCGCTGGAGCGGCCGACGGGAGTCGAACCCGCAACATTCGCCTTGGAAGGGCGATACTCTACCAATTGAGCTACAGCCGCACTAATGACCATTGGTCGGGAAGACAGGATTTGAACCTGCGACCTCCTGTGCCCAAGACAGGCGCGCTTCCAACTGCGCTACTCCCCGTTCACGAATCTAAATATATCAGATTTTAAGGATGCCGTCAATAGTACAGAGTCGAGGTAGCGCGAACGGAGGATCGCATCAAAATAATTCACTCCCAGTAACTTGTCAAAGATCTAGGCTAACATTTAGACTGCAGTGGTATTATGTGGTTCAACACAGCACAACTTCAAGAGCCATATACAGGAAATGTAGTAGAATATTTGATGAGGTGGTTATTCGTGGCTGCAATTGTTACATCGAATCTGGTGAAAGAGTATGGTTCGTTCAGAGCGCTTGATGACGTGGCGCTTTCGATAGATCAAGGCGACCTTTTCTGTCTTCTTGGACCAAATGGGGCTGGGAAGTCGACTCTCATTAGAATTCTAACAGGATTGATCAAACCCACTTCCGGCGATGTAAACGTCTCGGGAATGGATCTCAAGACCGAAGCCAAACAGGTAAGAGAGAAGGTCGGTCTCATTTCTGAGAGAGTGATTCTTTACGACCGTCTCTCTCCATTTGAGAATCTGCTCTTCTTTGCTTCAATGCTGAGAATGGATAGAAAGTCGGCCGTTGAGCGAATCCATCTTCTTCTCGAGAAGGTGGGAATGTCTGACTGGAAAGACAAGCCCGTAAGAATCTTTTCGACGGGGATGAAGCAAAGAGTGAACTTCGTGAGGGCACTGCTTCACGAGCCGTCGATACTCTTCATGGACGAGCCCACTCTCGGTTTAGATCCACAGTCAACAAGAACAATCAGGAATATGGTGAAAGAGCTTAACGAATCAGGGGTAACTATCGTGCTTACAACACACATTATGAGTGAAGCAGAGCACATCGCGAAGTCAGTAGGCATCATGCATAAAGGCAAACTTGTCTCTAGCGGAAGAATTGAAGACATCCGATCCTCTCTCAACAAGGATCAAGTTATCGTTACTATAAATGGCACGCCTTCGATTTCGCTGAAAGGAATTGATGGCTATCTTAGTGAAAGTAGATTGAATGGAGTTGTGAAGATCAACTTCCAGCAGGGATGCACTATTGAGGATATTCTTCCCAGGATCCTGCAAATGAAGCTTGAAGTTATAGATATCGAACATAAAAGACCCTCTTTGGAAGACGTCTTTGTAGAGCTTACCGGTGAGAATTCATAGATTTATAAGACTCCAGGGATCAATTGGTGTACCTCCCATGAGCCTGGACTTCTCTGCGGCCCAGCACATTAAATGGCTCTGAAGTGAGTCTTCGAATGTAGTGGATAAGGACCCTGCTTCCCCTTCAAGGTATCTCACAAAACTCTTTACTATTTCACTATCGCCGCCTCCGTGCCTCGAGCCATCGTGGGTAGCAAGATAAGTCTTGTTGTCGCCTGAAAAGAGCTTGACTTCTATACTGTCTCTTTCAAAATCGCCGGTTATCTCGCCATGGCTACCACTGACAAGGATCTTCCTTGTCTTCGCGCTTGTGAATGCATTCATCGAGAAGAAAGCATCGACCCCGTCATCAAACGAGATAAGCACATTCTGGTAATCTGCGACACTGTTATCGCTTCTGAAAACGCATCTTCCGTAACTGCTCGTACGCAGAATCTCTCTGCGACTCTCAAAAGACATGTCGTTTCCGATAGTGTTCACAGGCCAGTCGACATTGTCTGATAAGTATTGCGTAACAGCGGAATATGGACAGGTTTCGTTCAGAGGGCAGTCCAAACATCGTTCAGCTGAGTTCTCGGGTGCGTTCTCCTTTCTGAAATACTTGAGTCCGCCTTTAGATATTACCGAGAGAGCCTTCGAAGAAAGGAGCCAGGTGAGAATATCCATATCGTGACAACTCTTCGAGAGAATAGAGGGACCGGTACGCGTCGAGTCTCTCCAGTTACCCCTTACGTAGGAGTGAGCGAAGTGATAGGAAGCGACCTGCTCGGTGTACTCAACTGCCTGTATCATTCCAACTGAATCAGAATCAAGGAGAGACTTCAGCCGCTTGAAAAAGCTGGAATACCTCAACACATGAGCAACGAATAGCCTGGAGGTATCTGCACCCAAGTCTGCTAAAGATTCTATACCTTCGAGCCCGACAGAGATAGGTTTCTCTAAAAGAACGAAGTAACCTCTTGCAAGCGCTTGTATGGCGGGTTCCACATGTTCTGTTTCCGGAGAAGCAATTATCACACCGTCAGCGAATTTAGGTCTCGAAAGAAGAACCTGCCAATCTGCGACAGAATCCTTGGTGCCTATACTATGCCTCTTTGCAAATCTCTCTCTTCTTAATTGATCGGGTTCGGCCACAGCGACGACCCGAGATCCATCTATAGACCTTAGCGCCTCTCCATATGCAAAGTATCCCCTGTTACCGGCACCTATCATGATCAAATCCACCACAGAAATCTACCACCTTCCCACTTGTAAATTGATTCTAACACTGACTTTCAAAAGCGGGATAGCCTAAGTTGTTCGAGTGTGATATAAAGGGAAAGATAAAAATTGAAAGGAGTGAAGAGTTTGACAGACATAAAGAGAAATGACACTGAGATAGTTCGAGTCTCGAAGAGAGAGTTTAAAGGCCACGAATTCCTGGATCTCAGGATCTACTATCAGGATGATGAAGGCGACTACAAGCCGACGAAAAAGGGAATCACAATTAATCCCAAACTGGTTGATGAACTGATCGACGCTCTAAATAAGGAGAAAGATGCACCGCCCGTAAAAGAGTAGCTTCTTGCTAAATAGGGACTAGATTTGGGCTTTGAAGAGACGTCCTTAGTTGACCGTCCAAGAGAGAAAAAAATCTGTTCTTCGTTCCAGAGCGAGGATCTGTTCCTCGTTCTTGGTCAAGATCATATTGTGAGAGGATGCAGATCCTTACCGGAAGCGCGCCAGGATGATCCAAAGCACGAAAAGGTTGTCATCCCGTTGTGCTCCTAGCAAGAGCGGTTCTTGGTTGTTGGTTGTTGGTAAGAGCATACAAGAAAGGAAGCGCCAAATTCGTTTCGCTCTGAAATTTTCCCCTCATGTCATCCCATAGAACCTGCCCTGAAAAGCTTGCCCCAATATGTACCTGTTTGGGGTCTCCTGTTCAGGGCAAACTGGATTTCGTTACTCTTTGATTTATAGGGGGCTCTAGCTCTTTGTTCTTGACCAACCACCAACCACGTACCACAAACGACGGTTCTTAGCTTGGTGCAGCCGGAACTGGCCGCACGAAATCGGTTTGATGTTCTTCTAGTTTTTTTCTCTCTCTCTTCTCTCGTGAGCAAAGCGAACCTCTCGACAACGCTCTTTCTCGTTTTTTTGTTCAGCCGACGAAGTCGGAACTGGCCACCGAAGGTGACTGGCTAGTAAGGTCCCATTTTCTTTCTGCTAATTTTGTCGCCTCCTGCGAAGCAGCATCACTTCCTGGCGAAGCCAGCCATGCATCATGGAACTTGCAACTGAGTATTCACAAAGTGCAAGGAAGCTGATCTGTGGCTTATGAATAGGGGCAAAGTATATAATTACAATATGAGATCACAATGGAGTGTTTGAAATGAATACTTATGCTTTTTTGACGTTTCTTGCAGCGGGTGTATGCTTTGTAATGGCTATACTGTTTTCGAGGCGGAGAGGGATTCTTGAAGCCGGGATTCTAAGCCTCTTGATGTTCTCGATTGCATGGTGGGCATTCTTTTATGCGTTTGAATTGCTCGGGCATGACCTGGAAACAATGAGGCTTCTCAACAAGATCTCATATCCTGGAATAGTATGCACGCCGGTTTTTCTCTTTCTTTTCTCGATGGCAATTCTCGACAAAAGAGAGTGGTTCACCTGGAGAAGGATCTCTTTGCTCTTTGCTGTCCCGGTGGCGGTGCTTGTATCGATGTGGACGAATGAGGTTCACTGGCTCTATTATTCAGTCAGCGAACTGGATCTCAGTGCATCCTTTCCAGTACAGAGACTTGTCCATGGTCCGCTTTTCTGGTTCGGAATCTCTTACAGTTATGTACTGCTTCTTTTGAGCTTAATCTTAATTGCTCAGCAATATATTCTTTCGAGAGGGCCTTATAAGGGTCAGCTGAAGATGATTCTGCTTGGGACTTTTTTCCCGGTACTCGTGAATCTAAATTACCTCTTTGGATTTGTCGATTTCGGATATCTCGACATGACTCCGATTGCCTTCACTATTGCCGGGGTGTTTATGGCGCTAGGTGTTATGAGGTACAGGTTATTTGACATACGACCCGTTGCCAAAGAGACGGTTTTCGAAAGTCTGCCTGACGGTGTGATTATTACTGACGATAGAGGAACAGTCGCCGATATAAATCCTATGGCCTGCTCGATGTTTGGTGTGGAAAGTGAAAGCTCCATCGGACTACATTTCAGTGACGCTTTCAAAGGTATCGAGCCTATTGTGAGCTTTCTTGGTTCCGATCTATCGAAGTCCGATCTAGAGGTGGGAGAGAAGATAGTAGATTCCAGAAAGACGACAATCTTCAGCAAAGGTGGAAAGACAAGAGGTAGCGTCGTTTTGTTGACCGAAATAACGGAGAGGAAGAGAGTCGAAGATGCGTTGCGCCAGAGTGAGGAGAGGCTTGCGCTTGCTGTGAAAGGTGGGAATGTTGGTCTCTGGGACTTCAGAATCAAAGAAGGAGAGCTATCCATAAACGATAGGTACTATCAGATTATGGGTTATTCTACGGGCGAACCGGTTATTGCTTTCCAGAAGTGGAAGGAGCTTGTTCATCCTGAAGATCTTCTGCCTTCACTTGAGGAGATGGACAGATGCTATAGTGGAGAGACAGATCACTTCGAAGTAGAGTACAGGATGCTTTCAAAGAGTGGTGAGTGGATCTGGGTTCACGATAGGGGAGAAGCTGCAGAGAGAGACAAGAACGGAAGGGCCACCCGTATTCTTGGAACTCACATTGATATTTCTCCCACTAAACAGATTGAAGAGGCTCTCCGCGAGAGCCAGGAGAAGTACAAGAAACTTGCAACTACTGATATGCTTACCGGTGTCATGAATAGATACTCACTCGATGAGCTGTTGAAGACTGAAACGGATCGATCTAAGAGATATGGAATTCCGCTTTCTTTGCTTATGCTTGATCTCGATAATCTCAAGACTATTAACGATAACTCCGGTCACCTGGCCGGCGACGAAGCTCTCAAGGAGATGTGTTCTTTCGTTCAGTCAAATATCAGGAGTTGCGACCATCTGGGAAGATGGGGAGGCGACGAGTTTCTGGTATTGGTTACAAATACGGATCTAGAGGGTGCGATGAAAGTGGCGGAGAAACTACGCTCTGGCCTCAATTCCCTTGAACCGAAAGAATGCGGGAAATTGAGCATAAGCATTGGAGTTTCCACGCTTCTTGATGGCGAGAGCGATTACGACAGATTACTTCGAAGGGTGGATAAGGCTCTTTACGAGTCAAAGAGGAACGGCAAGAACAGAGTTACCTCGCTCATCTAGTTGTGTTTCACAATAGACCTCTTTAAGGATTTGGGTGTATAAGAACCGGAAGGTGATGCATATCGCTTATGTGTTTCTTCAAGAGAGTACCGGGTTTTGTATGTGACCTACCCTTCAGTTCCATCTTCTTCCTTTCACTTCGAAGAAGTCTATCCATTGTAGAGGAACTTATTTCCAAAAGCTTCTGCTTAACTTCTTCCCTCAAAGACAAATGACCATTCTTGATCAGATTCTCTATCGCCTCTTCAATAATCGCTTTGAATCTCTTGCCGCAAGGAAAGTCCAGGATCTCCCATATCTCAACTAGTTTTCTCAATACTTCGAAATCATATTTCTTCTTTCTTCC
>NZ_DIMV01000045.1:0-6209 GCF_002425715.1 Mesotoga sp. UBA5557 | reverse complement strand
AGCAGTTTTTCAGGAAGCCCTAAATAGCGTCAGTCAGACTCCATTTTTCAGTGTCATTCGGGATTAGATCAGACGTTATTTGAAGCCCGAGCGAAATGTAAAGACTCTCAGAAACCTTCTCGTTCTCGAACTTAAGGACTTTCTAGAGAGCTACGGTTTGGAATTCAAAAGATATCAGAAGTATAAGAAAGAAGTTCAGGAAGCGCTTGGTTCCAAACCTAACTGCTGATGTACTTGCGGAAGATTGATCGATCAGAATCAAAAGGAGCTTTAGAGAAGAAATTCAGAGCTTCTGGGCGGAGGGTCATACTGCCGCGAAAACTACAAGGAGATCGTTGAGAAACTGAAAGCGGAAACAGGCTAGGAGGTGATACCTTGCAGTTCAAGAAAGGCGAAGTCTACAAGCGGTCGCTGATTCATGAAGAGTATGGAGGGAATAGACAGAGCGGGATATCATATCCTGCCAAACATGACATGGTTTTCATATTCACAGGCTTTTCGGGAGAGGAGTACGGTTACAACGATCGATGGGAGAATGGATACTTTCTCTATTATGGTGAAGGCCAGGAAGGCGATATGGAGTTTGTAAGAGGCAACAAGGCAATCAGAAACCAAAGAGAGAATCAGAAAGCTCTCCACCTCTTTCAGAAGGTCAGTAAAGGCTTCGTCAAATATCTGGGAGAGATGGAATATGTCGATGATTTCGTAGAAGAGGGCCGGGACACCAAAGGCAATCTCCGCAAAGTGATCGTGTTCAAGTTGAAGCCTATAGAGAAATGACGGCAGTTCTTTGCAAGGGCTTGCAATAGAAGGGCGAGTCTCTGAAACTGTTCTTGGTGTGTCGCTTCCCGTCAGCGGTGTCATTGTGACAATACTCAGCGGCGATACGGAGATCAGTACACTTGAGACATCGCTCTTGGGAACCTATTCAGTAGACGTAAATCCAGGAATCTATTCGGTCAAATTTGAAAAGGCCGGCTATGCTTCTGATCAAACAAATGATGTGACAGTCGGTTCTGGCGAAACGAAGACTGTAAACAAAATGTTGTCACGCTTAACGGGTTCCTTGAGCGGAACAATATCCAAAGGGAGCAATCCCATAACGATTAAGGTGATGGACGGAGAAAACGAAGTTGCATCGGTAAAACAAGTAACCACGTTTTCCCTTGGGGGAGGCGTCTATTCAATAAGCAATATCCCGCTTGGAACTTACTCTGTTGTAGCAACAAAGACTGGTGCGACTAAGACATTTGAGAACGTTGTCATAAACGAAGGGACGAACTTGCTTAATATCGGTTTCTAGTCTGAGAAACCTGCATTCAGTCGGAGTTTGGATCCCGATTACTCCCCGGAGGGCTGTGTCCTCCGGGTTTTCTATTGCGTCAGACTCTTCTCCTATGGTGCGCCTTCATCTGCTGTTGAGAACTCCCCATGGACGTTTTCTTCTTGTGTGAATATGAGAGTCCCGGTTTATTTGTCTTGTTTGGGCACACGTAGATTAACATCTTCGTTATCTATGGTGTATGTTAATAAGAATACTTTCTGAAATCCTATATCAGAGTGTGTATTATTCTGCCCCCAGTCATGAGGCAGTCAAATTACTCTGCGGTCGACTACGACTTCAGGCTTCAGGCTAACATGAAACACAGAGGAATCTTCTGATTGGATTCCCGGAGAGAAGATGCGCACCAAAAGGGATTACTCAATCGCAAAAGAGGTGTGAGTAGAATCAGTCACTGGAGCGAACACGGCAGTATCAAGGACAATCATCATTTCTTATCGAAGAGTTAATCGTATGTTCCGGTCGATTAATGAGTTTATTCAGAAGCTTGTGTTATTATATTCAATGCCTATTATTTTCGCGTAAACACTTCCTATTCTTAACCGCCCATCATGGGCGGTTCTTATTTTTTCGCTCTTATTTGTACAGGAGGTTGGCAGTGCAGTTCAGCTAAGTGACTCAAACGAGATTCCGCTTCAGTACACGACGAGCTAGCTGCCAAATCGGAGACTTAGTCCGTGATCGGAGCACGAATCAGAATCTAAAGCCTTCTTCAAGGATGGAAGTACAGATCTGGACGATCTTAGCGTCATAGAGAACTCCTGCGTTCTTTTTGATCTCTTCTATCGCAGCTTCAAAGCCAAGCGCCGCCCTGTATGGCCTGTGAGAACTCATCGCCTCAATCACATCTGCAACGATAATGATTTTGGCTTCTAGCAAAATCTCGTCACTCTTCAAATGTCTAGGATAGCCTGAACCGTCCAGCCGCTCATGATGTTGGTAGACAATATCTGCAACGGGCCAGGGTAGGTCGACCTTTCGAAGGATTTCATATGCGGTTTCGGGATGCTTCTTGATCATCTCAAACTCGATATCGCTCAGTTTTCCTGGTTTGGATAGAATCTCTGTTGGAATATTTATCTTCCCAATATCGTGAACCATCGAAGCAACTCTTATAGACTCAATAGTAAACTCGTCAAGACCCATTCTTTCTGCTATTTCTAAGGCCAACTTCGCAACATTCTTCTCATGAAACTGAGTGTATGGATCCTTAAGGTTCAGCATATCAGAGAGAACACTGACTACAGAATTGAAGGCTCGCTTCAGAGCTTCGTTTGCCTTCTGGCGCTCAGTTACATCTCTTGCAATCCCCTCTATAGCGATCAGCCTTCCGTCATTATCGTAAACTGGAACATTAAGCTGTTCTGCCCAGACTACTTCGCCATTTTTTTTGATCCACCTAAGTACTACTGGAGAACGATCTACATGCTCCAGCAAATCTCTCAACTTTTCACGATCATCTGGATGAACCAACTCGAAGCCAAGATTTGGATTGGCATAGTGATCCTCTGGAGTGTAACCCGTAAGCTTTGTAGATGATGGGCTGACGTACGAAAACTTCTGTTCGGGATAAAGCTCTATTCTGTATATCAGGTCGCTGGCCTTTTCGGCGATTAGTCTGAACTTTCTTTCACTTTCTTCGAGAGCCCTTTCGGCAGAAGTTCTAAGCTCCTCTTCCTTTTTTCTTTTAATGGCGTCTTTAACAGCAAAGGGAAGCCTTGAGATGTGCTCCTTAATGACGTAATCTGTTGCACCGGCCTTCATGCATTCGACTGCAGTCTCCTCATTAATAGAACCTGTCAGGATAATTACCGGAATATTCGGAGCGTGTTGGAGCGTTAGTTCTATCACTTCCATACCACTGAAGCCGGGCATCATGAAGTCTGAGACTATCAGAGTGGGCTTAAAAGTGCTAATAGCGTCTAGAAATCCCTCCCAATTGTCCGTGGTAAGAAAACGCAGACTTAAATCCCAATCCGCCAGCCCTCTAGTTATTTCCAGCTTTGCCAATTCGGCATCACTTACTAAATCCTCTACAAAAAGTATACTCACTACTGGAGAAGAAGGCTCTTGATCAGATATTGTTCGAACCATAGACACCTCCTGAAACTACTTGATGATAGCACGAAAGAACCTTCCTTAAGAAGTACGAACAACACTCATTGATCAGAAACCCAACAGAAATCATCGGGCATTGTCTTTCTGTGGTGCTTATTCAACAGGAGCGAAGACTATAATTCTTGTAAAAGTAATTAAGGCAGACTGGCAGGAGGGTTTTCTATGGGAAGAGAAGCACTTATAGCTTTGATAAATAACGCAGCGTTACTCATAGCTCTTGCGGTTGTTTATGGGCTCTTCTATGCCCGATCTTCGCCGAGCAGACAATTCTCAAGTCAAGTGATCTCAGGTTTGTTTCTCGGTATGATCACTCTTGCCGTAATGCTCAACTCATGGCAGCTAGCTCCTGGAGTAGTTTTCGATACAAGATCCGTTGTCCTTGGGCTTATAGGCCTCTACTTCGGTCTCGTGCCTTCTTTGATCGCGGCTTCCATGAGCATTGCTATGAGAATGTTCATGGGAGGAGGGGGTACGCTCGCCGGCATAAGTAGTATTATCAGCTCGGTTTCTGTCGGTCTCCTTTGGCGACACTTTTTGAAAGAGAGAAGGACACGCCACTCGATTGTTGAGTTGTACCTATTTGGAATCCTCGTACATGTTTTTATGTTGTTATGCATGCTTCTTCTCCCATCGCCAAGCCGAGAGACTTTTTACGCCGTTGCCGCACTGCCGGTTATGCTTATCTATCCAGCAGCAACTACGGTAGTTGGGTGGGCTATGACAGCGCAATCAGCCAGGCGGCGCGGAGAGATAGCGGAGAGAGTGCTGGCGGCTACAAGCGAAAGACTAGCAACAATCGTTAAGAATTCTCCGATAGCCATCGTGAGTCTTGATCTCGAATACAGAGTAAGAAGCTGGAACGAGGCGGCTGAAAAGATCTTTGGCTGGAAGAGTTCGGAGGTAATAGGCAAACCCCTGCCCTACATTCCGGAAAACATGAGAGAAGAACACGCTAGAATCAACGAAGAGACTTTGAGAGGTCTATCGATTTACGGAAAGCGATTTGTAAGTATCAGAAAGGACGGCAGTGAAGTTGTGGTGAAGTTATTCAGTGCTCCGATAAGGAATGACAAGGGAGATCTCGAGGGAATGCTTGGAATCCTTGAAGACGTAACCGCACAGCACAAAGCAGAAGCCGCTCTCAAGGAAAGCGAACTCCGTTTCAGAAGGCTGTACATGAACATGAATGCTGGCATTGCCATATACAAGGTTACTAACTCAGGAGAAGATGTGGTATTTCTCGATATGAACCCCGCCGGATGCAAGATAACCGGGGTCACGAAAGAAGAGATCCTTGGAAGAAGTGTGCGGGGGGTCTTCCCGAAAGTAGTTGAACTCGGGTTGTATGACACGATGATTGAGGTTTGGAAGACCGGACGCTCCAAGCATCATCCAGTAATGAACTACCGTGACGGTAAACTGGATCTAAGAGTTGAGAACTTCGTTTACCGTAACAGGCCGGATGAAATAGTTGCTGTGTTTGAAGATGTGACGAAGCGCGAGTTAACACTTCAAGAACTTGAACGGAGAGTTTGGTGCAGAACGAAAGAGCTTGAGGAGGTAAACAAGGAGCTTGAGGCCTTTACTTACTCAATGGCCCATGATCTGAAAGCTCACCTGAGAGCAATTAATGGCTTTTCTAAGATAATCTCGGATCGTTACTCGGAACTTATTCCTGAAGAAGGCACTCGCTATCTGGGGTTCATACTCAAGGCCGGGGAGGATATGTCGGAGCTGATAACGGGCCTTCTTGAGTACTCAAAAGTAGGTAGATCTCCCCTTAACCTAGAGATCCATTCTTTGAAGGAAATAGTTGATGAATGCGTTTCTACACTATCAACTAGAATTGAAGAGGAGTATGCTTCGGTGCAGACCGCCTCTGACATGCCAAATGTCTATGTAGATCGCATGCTAATGAAAAGGGTGGTTATCAACCTTCTTCAAAACTCCTTGACATATCACAAACCAGAAGAACGGGCCGTAGTGAAGATATATTCTGAAAGAAGAGGAGAATGGGTACACTTGATTGTTGAAGATAATGGAATAGGAATAAGTCAGAAATTCCATGAGAGGATCTTCAACATATTCCAGAGGCTCCATTCTAGCGAAGACTTCCCGGGAAGCGGTATAGGTCTGGCTATTGTGAAGAAGTCGATCACTTTGATGGGTGGGGACGTTTCTGTGCAATCAGTGCCGGGAGAAGGAGCAAAGTTCATAGTGAAGATTAAGGAGGCCAGGCTTTGAAAGAAGCTTTGATACTGCTCGTCCAGGATAACCAGATGGACGTCGAACTGACACTTGACTCCTTCAGACAGGTAGGACTTACGAACCGAGTCGAGATTGTAAAGAGCGGTGAAATGGCTCTCGACTATATGTTTGGCAGAGGGCGATACGAAGATAGAGAGGCATTCCCTGTGCCTGATCTTGTCTTGCTGGATCTCAAATTACCCGGGATTTCTGGACATGAAGTTCTTCACGAAATAAAGCATTCCGAACTCACAAGAAGGATCCCTGTCGTCGTCCTTACATCTTCTCGTGAAGAAAGAGACAGGGCAATTTGCTATGACTGCGGAGTGAACTCCTATCTTGTCAAACCGATCGATTTTGACGAATTCCTGATCGTTGCGAAAGCTATTGGAGATTACTGGCTGACGATCAATGTCGGTCCTCCAGAAACATAAGGGCCATGAAGGTACGCGGCGGGTTGAGCATTGGAAAAGAGTGAGAGTTCTTCGTTCCAGAGCGAGTA
>NZ_DIMV01000027.1:0-80117 GCF_002425715.1 Mesotoga sp. UBA5557 | reverse complement strand
CTGAGATCGACTCCTGCTCTTTCGCTTCATCCTGGGGCGCAAGCGCCAGCATCGCTTCCGCCGGTGATCTTTCGGCGCATCACTTCCCCGGACGTTCCTACGGGCATCACTTCCTGGCGAAGCCAGCCTTGCGTCCCCGGATGCTTTTCCGGGCATTGCATCCTTGCGCGATTTTTGCCAGCATCGCGACCTGGGATTTTCTTCCCAGCCTTGCGTCTAATTTCAGCAGTGACTGTCTCTCTCTCTGCTCTCGTGAGCGCAGCGAACCTCTCGACAACGCTCTTTCTCGATGGTCTTTGTTTTCCCGGCGCAAGCCGAACTGGCCTGCGCAGCAGACTGCCCTTTGCGAAGAAAAGAGTGGCCACCGAAGGTGACTGGCGTTTATTTCCCTCCTGCGCAGCAGCATCACTTCCCCGGATGTACTTCCCAGCCTCACTTCCCGACGAAGTCGGCCTCGCCTCCTTCTGAAGGCAGCCTTGTGTCTTCCAAGTGCTGTTTCACATGCATTACGTCCATAAATCAATCTTGGTATAATCAAGAATCGCGATACTATCTGGAATTCTTGCAGCTTCTGCAGGGGAGATGAGTCTTTGAGATCGAAAGTGGGTAACGCAACCGTCTATGCTATTCTTGGAATTCTTTTGGGAACTCTTGCTCTTTTAGACTATCTCTTCCCGTTGAATCACATGCCTGTACCTGACGGACCTCATAAGGTTGGATTTCGTTCTTTCGAAGTAAGAAATCCCGAACCGATTGGAGTTGCTGGTCTAAGCTACTCGGATTCTACGAAGATAGGTCTGGATATCTGGTATCCAGGAGATGAGGTTTCCGGTTATGAAAGAAAGGGTTGGATAAACAATGATCCGATTATCTTTGAGGGGTTCGAGATAATGACCGGTTACCCGAAGGGCCTGTTCGAGCATCTATACCGAGTACGAACTAATTCATTCATAGGCGCGCCGCCATCCATGAACTCGTCTGGCTGGCCCGTTATCATATTGCTTCTCGGTTGGTCATCAATAAGTGAATTACATACCTCCCTGGCCGAGTCCCTGGCTAGCAGCGGATATCTTGTCGCAGGAATAGAGCACCCGGGCGCCTGTGCAGTAGTGACATTTTCGGACAATAACGTCTACTATTTTTTGGGAAACGACCTTCTTGACGGCTTGCCTGAAGGCACAAGAGAGAATAAGCTCAGGTTTCTGTCAGAGTATCTTTCTCGTGATATAGACTATGTAATTGAGTTTCTAAAAGAGATGAATGAAGATCCTTATTCAGATTTCTATGAAAGATTGAATATGGAGGACATCGGTCTCTACGGCCATTCCGGAGGCGGGAGCGTTGCCTTACGGTATGCGCTTTCAAACGAAGAAGTTCCGATGGTCCTGGCCGATCCTACCCTTGAAGGTTTCACCATTCAGGAATTGGTTTCAGGGCTTTCAAATCCAGTATTATTGATGACTTCAAGTGAATGGGAATCCGGTGTCAATGGCGAGTTTCTTTCAGTGGTTTCGAAAGATTCTGCCAAATCGAACTACAACTTAAGCATAAGCGGCATGAGACATGTCGACTTTGCAATGGTCAGAAATCTCTCTCCACTAACTTACTTCTTCGGCGAGACAGGAAGGTTCATGAACAAGAGAGATGCGGTAAATTACCTGGACAGCGCGGTGAAGTTCTTCTTTGATAGTATCTTTTTCGGAAGAAGCATAGAGGAGCTTTTCAAGCTCTCGGATTCCGTGCCCGAATTCTCTTTGAGTGAGTATTAGTCTCTTCTATTGAAGTCATATTCACTATTTATCAGTAGCTCGGCCATCTTGAAGTCGAGAGGAGTAGTTATCTTTGGGTTTGGAGCGATCGAGTCGACAGTAACCACTCTGCCGCCAAATCCTAAGAAAAGTTGCGCATCATCAGTTGAGCAATGAATCCCTTCTGCGGCTGCTTTTCTGTGTGCCTGCAGGATTTCGCAGAACGGGAAGGTCTGTGGGGTCTCTGCCCGTCTGAGATTACTTCTATTAGGAACGTCAACCACCACTTCATCTTCCACCAGATAGACTGTATCTGTTGCTTTCTCAGTTACTACGACTCCCGTTCCAGGTGTAATAAGTCTAAGGATCTCCGGAATCTGCTCTTTCGAAAAGAAAGGTCTTGCTGCATCGTGGATCATGACTATCTCTGGTTTGATTCTTTCGCAGAACAAAAGCCCGTTGTGAACGGACTCTTGCCTTGTCTCTCCTCCAGATACCATACTTACCGAGTCGATTCCCCTTTTCTCGAGAATCTTCCTCGCCTGACCTATCCAGTCTTTGTGAACGACCAGCACAATGAAATCAACATAAGCAGATCCGTGAAATACTTCCACGGATCTGACGAATATCTCTTTTCCTGAAAGAGGCATAAACTGTTTTGGAAGAGAGGAATGCATTCTCAGTCCTAGACCGCCTGCTATTATTAGAGCCCCTGTTTTCATCTAAGTAAATGAACCACAAGTCCACTGCGCAGTTTTGGTTCGAACCAGGTTGATTTCGGAGGCATTATCCTTCCCTGATCGGCGACAGCCAAAAGCTCCTCCATCGAAGTGGGGAACATTGAGAACGCGACCGCCCAGCCATTGGCTATTCTGTTCTCAAGAGCCTTCAGTCCTCTTATTCCTCCTACGAAGTCGATTCTGGAATCCTTTCTTGGATTGTCAATTCCAAGAATGGGATGGAGAAGATTCTTCTGAAGAATGTCTACATCGAGGCTTGAAACAGGATCGCTTTCATCAAAAGTGCCCTCTCGGGCCGTCAATCTGTACCACTTGCCTGTCAGACACATTCCAAATTCGTGTCTCTTAAGAGGCCTGTATGGAATATTGGGAGCTTCTTCAACATCGAAAGCCTTGCTTACCTTTTCGATGAAATGCGATTCGGTCATGCCGTTCAAATCCTGAACGACTCTATTGTAGTCCATTATCTTTAGATGAGAATGCGGAAACGCAACGGCCATGAAGAAGTTGTATTCTTCGTTCCCTGTATGTGCTGGATTTTCCTTCTTGAAAAGCTCTCTTACCCTGGAAGACGAAGCTGCTCTGTGATGACCATCGGCAATATACATGCACTCGACACTTGAAAATGCAGCTCTCAGTTCATCGACCTTCTCTCTTTCCTTTACTGCATAAAGTCTATGTTCAACATCATTTTCATCGATAACACGCATTGATAATGGCAGTTCCTTGGAGTATCTCTGAAGAATCTTCTCAAGCCCTTCATTTGCTCGGAACGTCAGGAAAACCATGCCCGTATTTGCACCGGTGGTTCTTATGTGTTTAACTCTGTCCTCTTCCTTGTCCTGCCTCGTTAGCTCATGTTTCTTTATGAGGTCTTTCTGATATTCATTTACACTGGCTCCTCCAACCACTCCGATCTGAACGTGGTCTTTCATCTTCTGCCAATAGATGTAGTACATCGGCTCATCTTCCTGCACGAGAATTCCATCCCGGATCATTCTATCAAGGTTATCCCTTGCCTTCAAATAGATCGTGTCGGCGTAATGATCGGTTTCCATTGGAAGGTCGATTTCTGCCCTAATCACATGCATGAAACTCTCGGGACTCCTCCCGATCTCTCTCGCTTCTTCAAATGAAACAACATCGTATGGTGGGCAGTTCACCTTTTGCGCCATTCCTTCTGCAGGTCTTACTGCTCTAAATGGTCTAAAATCAGACAAAGCCTATCCCTCCTTAACAAAGCGCGTGAAATAATCTTTTTGGAGATCAAACATCTCTTCTCCTCCATTATCGTATCCTTCATGAGTGTACCCTAGAACATGTAGGACGCCGTGAATGAGAATGTAGTATAGTTCTTCCTCAAAAGAATTGTCGAACTCAGCAGCTTGCTCAGAGATTCTGTCAAGCGAGATTACTATATCACCAATAGTTTCCTCTTCCAAGCCGTACTGGAAAGAAAGAACATCGGTTGATTCATCTTTGTTTCTGAATTCCCTGTTTATGCTTTTGATTTCTGAATCGCCCGTGAGCAGAATGTTCAGTACCCCCGGATTTTTATCACCAAGCTCTGCTCTTATTACTTTCTCCGCGATGTCAACTACTATGTTCTCTTCTACCTTCCTCTGTGTCTTGTTTTGTATCAGAATCTCCATTGAAGGACACCACCTTTTCGGTAGCCTCTTTAGGGTATTCAATTCTTGGCTGATTCATACTCATTAGAACTCTAGTGAAAGCTTCAATGATCTTCTCAAGATCATCGAGATCTAATCCACTTTGATCAAGCTGCCTTTCATTGTAGATACCGTTGACGACCTCTTCAACAAGCTCTTGAGTCTTTGCGGGAGTAGGTTTCTTTATACTCTTGAACGCTGCTTCAACGGAATCCGCCAGCATAATTATCCCAGACTCCTTGAACTGCGGCTTCGGACCAGGATATCTAAAGTCATCGCTTCTCTCTTCCTGACCCATCGTCTTGGCTTTGTGAAAGAAGAATTTCTTTATTCTTGTTCCATGATGTTCTTTTATTACGTCCTCTACAAGAAGCGGAAGCCTATACTTTCTAGCCTGTTCGATTCCTTGTTTCACGTGTTCATTTATAACGAGATTTGACATTGATGGCGTGATATTGTCGTGAGGATTTGCCCCCTCTTGCTGGTTCTCAGTGAAGTACTGCGGACGTTTAGACTTTCCGATGTCATGAAAATAGGCTGCTACTCTCGCCAGTATGGCGTTTGCTCCTATCCTCTCCGCGGCAGCTTCAGAGAGATTTGCAACGGAGATGCTGTGATAGTAGGTCCCTGGCGCGTATATCGACAGATTCTTCAGCAAAGGATGGGATAGATTTCCGAGTTCCAGCAAACCCGTATCCGAGTAAATCCTGCTTGCGTACTCGAGATAGGGTATTATTCCAATTACAATCACAGACGACAATATGGGATTAGCAAAAGCTATTAACAGATCGACCGCACGAATTGCCTCTCCTTGAAGTGACATTCTGACCCCATTTACCACCGTAAATATCAAGCTAACTTCGAAACCGGCTCTAGCGATCTCAATTCTTCTCTCTATAGCTCTTGTGGTAAGAGCTGTTGCAAGAACCACCACCGACAACAGTATGAATGTTTCCAGAGAGTTGTCGAGATTCGCAGATGCAAGGAAGGACATGAACAGACCGCTGCCAATCCCCTCCTGGTAACCAATCAGAACTGTCACAATTGAAACACTCAGAAAAATCGGTGTCATTTCCGGTAGAAGTGCTTCGTCTGCAAGAGAGGGTACAAAAGAATTCACAAAAACACCAAAAGAAACAACAGAAAAGAAGGTTATTCGATAAGCTCTATGAAGGTTGAAATACCTGTTACTTTTGACGGATCTCTCCGCGAATATGTACCATAAGATCGCCGAACCCACGAAGTAGAGAAATGGTTTTGAAGGAAGCGAAAGGAACGGCAATCTATTGAGCAGTGCTAGGAATATGGGAAAGGCCACGAAATTTGTGAGATCTTTGACATTCAGAAGTCTCTCAAGAGGAAACTGAACCTTTGATATTTCACTATTCTTCGTCTTTTTCTTCTCGTTCATACTCATCGTATGCCTTTATAATGTCCTTAACAAGAGGGTTTCTCACAACATCCTGATCCGTCAAATATGAGAAGCCGATAGTTTGGATATCTCCAAGCACTTTCTGAATGACCACTAAACCCGACCCTGAATCTCTAGGAAGGTCAATCTGAGTAATATCCCCAGTCACAACTACTCTCGAACCAAATCCAATTCTAGTAAGGAACATCTTCATCTGCTGGTAGGTTGTGTTTTGAGCCTCGTCAAGGATGATGAATGAGTTGTTCAAAGTCCTTCCTCTCATATAAGCAAGAGGGACGACTTCGATTATCGAACTCTCTCTGTAGTAGGCGAGTTTCTCAGCGGGTATCATTTCCATGAGTGCGTCATAGAGAGGTCTCAGATAAGGATCTACCTTATCGAGAAGAGTGCCCGGAAGATATCCCAATTTCTCTCCGGCTTCTACGGCGGGTCGAGTGAGTATTATCCTTTGTACCTTACCTGACTTCAGAAAGTCTACTGCCATAGCTACAGCAAGATAGGTTTTCCCGGTCCCTGCAGGGCCAATGGAAAAGACGAGTTCTTTCTCCTTCATCGTCTTCATATAGTTCTTCTGCCCGATGGTTTTCGGTCTTATCCTGTTTGAAAGCAGTGTTGTTTCCTTTACTTCGTTGTAGACGCCCTTGAAGCTTCCACCATCCTCGTCATACTGCAGGTGTTGATCTACTATATACTCAAACTCCCTCCACTCAACAAGATGGCCATCTCTGCTTATCTGAACAAGTTCATCCACTATCTTTCCGGCAATATCTATTCCTGTTCCATCTTCGCCTTTTATCCAAATCTCATCACCGATGATCGAAATCCTTACATCCAGCTTCTTCTGAATATACTTAGCTTTTCGATCATACTCCCCGAAAAGCTCGGCGACTTCAACCCCTGTTGGTAGACTGAGCTTTCGTATCGCCAAAAAAACACCTCCTACTCCAGAGATTATACATTAATATTTTCGGATAAGGAGAGTCCGATGATCGTGGCTTCACTCTTCTCCATCACTTCGTGTCGGATTTTTGGCGGAGCAGTTGAGCTCAGCAAGGAGATCTCTAATCCTTCTTGTAGTCAAACCAAATTCCTTTGAGAGTTCGTTAATATCGTTTCCGAGGACTTCTGAACGTTGTTGGAGTAGTTCCTGAGAGGCGCTTTTATAGACTTCCTGGAGAAAGTCTTTGTAGGTTGTTCCGTTTACTATTCTAGCCACCATCGCCTCTTCGGCGAGAAGTTTGACATTTTTCGACATCGAAGAGTTTACGGAAGCTTGAACAACATCGTTGACCGCGAGATACTCTTCAACCATGTTGATCAACTCCCTGACGTTGCCTGGGTAGCCGTAGGTAAGAAACCTCTCCTTAAGCTCTTTAGGGATATTATCGAATTTTACAAGGTATCCCTTCTTCTCTAGAACGTCGTCAAAAATCAGCGGGATGTCCGTCTTTCTCTCTCTTAGCGGTGGGAGATCTATCTTCACAGCCGAAAGTCTGTATCTTAGGTCATTTCTTAATGCAGAATCATCATATCTGTTCGTTGCCGTTATGAACCTAACATCTACCTTCATCGGTTTTGTCGCGCCTATTTTGAAGAACTCCCGGTTTTCTGTTATTGCAAGTATCTTGGCCTGCAGGTTCAGCGGCATGTCTCCGATCTCATCTAGAAATAACGTCCCGTAGTTCGCCTGCTCAATGAGCCCCACTTTCTCTGCTGTTGCTCCGGTGAAGGCCCCCTTCTTGTACCCAAAGAGCTCGCTTTCCAGTAAGTTCTCCGGTATCGCCGCGCAGTTTATCGAATAGAAGGGCCTGGAACCTCTTGGAGAGAGCTTGGCTATTACTTCTGCAAGTAGATTCTTGCCAGATCCCGTCTCTCCGAGAATCATTATTGAGCCGTCATAAAACATAGTGAGGACCATCATCTTCTTCATCTGAAGAACTCTATTGCTTTTTCCGATTATCTTATCCAGGCTGCCGTCGATACTGGATACTATCTCCTGAACTATCTGCCTCGCACTCTTGTAGCTGCTGACAACGCGGTAGTAACCTTTGAACTCCTGCAGCTCTTCAGAATAACCCCTAATGATGAATGCCCTGATTGGATTGTTATTAATAAGGATAATATTCGTGAAAGCGAAGATCCAGTCGTTGAGAACATCTTTGCTGTATTTGCTCGCGTCTATGAAAAGAATCGTCGGCATATCCTTTCCAAGACCGACCAGATAGTCGAAGTCGACATCAAACAGGCTTTCGAAATACATCTCGCACTGCATGGATTCAAGATTCTCTCCAACCATGATCTTTCTGTAGAGCAAAATCACACCCCCAAATTGTTAAGTGCCGCCTTAGTGATTATACAACGCATGCTTTTCCATGATGGCATCAAAACACTCTTACTAATCGACTCATAGAGGGAGATTTCTTTCAGCTGTTGAACTTGTATGCCGAAGATGAGCTTTGCCAACCCTTTAGTTGTACTATATAATTGGTTAGAAGAGAAAAGGAGGCTTGATATGGATTACAAGAGCCGCTATCAGAGGTGGCTTAATAGCCCCGAAATCGATGGACCTACCCGAAATGAATTGCTCTCTATATCGAACAGTGACGACGAGATAAAGGACCGCTTCTATAAAGAACTCGAGTTTGGTACAGCAGGTTTAAGGGGCAAGTTGGGCGCTGGCGACAACAGGATGAACAAGTACAACGTTGCCAGAGCAACGCAGGGATTGGCGAATCTGATTCTTACCGGAAGTCTTGAGCAAAGGGATAGAGGTGTTGTAATCGCCTACGATTCCAGACATATGTCAAGAGATTTCGCCGAAATTGCAGCGTCGGTACTCACAGCAAATGGAATAAAAGTCTACCTCTTCAATGATATAAGGCCAACACCGCTGCTTTCCTTCTCCGTTCTTACACTCTCAACAGTAGCGGGAATAATGATTACCGCCAGCCACAATCCAAAAGAGTACAATGGGTACAAGCTATACTGGGAAGATGGGGCTCAAGTACTGCCCGAAGTGGCCGACAAAGTCTACACCCAGATGCGAAAAACAGAGCTGTTTGTTGGCCCGAAGACGATCCCTCTTGAAGAAGCAAGAAGGAATGGACTGCTGGTTGATGTGGGTAAGGAGCTCGATGATCTCTACATCTCTAAGGTCTTGTCACTTACCCTTCGAGATTCAGAGGAGGAGCTGGACAAATCAATAAGAATCGTCTTCACTCCTTTGAATGGTACCGGCAACGTCATGATACGTCGTGTATTGAGAGAACGGGGCTTCAATAATGTTTTTGTGGTTCCTGAACAGGAGAATCCAGATCCAGACTTCTCTACAGTTGGTTATCCAAATCCTGAAGATGTTAGGGCCTTTGCACTTGCTAGAAAGCTCGGGCTTGAAAAGAAGGCCGATTTGCTTCTTGCAACTGATCCAGATGCTGATCGTCTCGCAGTAATGATCAAAAAGAATGAGGACTATGAACCACTTAACGGGAATCAGACGGGGGCACTCCTCGTTTGCTATCTTCTTCTATCAATGAAAGAGAAGGGAGTTCTACCTGAAGATGGCTTCATCGTTAAGTCTATAGTAACGGGAGACATGGCGAAAACGATTGCGGAAGAGTACGGGGTAAGAACTTTCGAAGCGTTAACTGGATTCAAGAATATCTGCGGAAAAGCCATTGAAATTGAAGAAGGTGGAAAGGGGAGATTCATATTCGGATACGAAGAAAGCATAGGTTATGTCACGGGAAACTTTGTAAGAGATAAGGATGCCGTTTCTTCATCCATGCTTCTTTGTGAGATGGCAGCTTATTTCCTAAAGAGAGGAAAGTCATTGTTGAACGTACTCGATGAGCTATATGTCAAATACGGTGTCTTCTCGGAGAAGCAGATATCAATAATTCTTGAAGGCGTATCGGGACAAAAGAGGGTCGACAGAATTATGAAGGAGTATAGGATGGAGTACCCCGTTGAGATAGGCACTTCGAGAGTGGTGAATTACATAGACTTTCTGAGCGGCGTTAATACTGATCTTCATACCGGAAAAGCGAGCGCAACGAAGATTCCAATCTCCGATGTCATTAAGTTCATCTTCGATGATGGTTCATGGTACGCGATAAGACCGTCGGGAACAGAGCCCAAACTGAAGGTTTACATCTATGCTAGAGCGAAAGATAAAGACGAGGCGTTAACTAAACTAGTGAGAATAGAGCAATTGGTACTTGAGAAGATAGAGTCCATACAATGATCTGATTCTTCTATCTGGACTGGAGGTAGTGGCTTGAAAGCATCTAGAAGCACAATAATGATCTTCCTCTCGATATGGGTCTTCTCATACATCCTTGCGGTTATCCTGACGGAAATCATTTCCTCGAACAGCAATGGATATCTGCTCCCTGCGATTTCGAGGAGCCTTCTGTGGCCAATTCTAATCATTGCACACTTTCTTTTCGTAAGGAAGTTCGAAGAAACCGCTTTTGACGGCTTCTGGCTTGTCTCTCTCTATGCCATGCTTGCCGGTTGGATTCTCTTCGCTGCAGTAAATGTGGGTAGCGCATTGCTGATTCTATCAATTCCGATCGTCTTCCTGTCCTTACAGCTCTTCAGGCTGAGCAAGATGAACTACGGCAACTTGTTGAAGCATATCAGATCAAGCTTTCTTGGAAGTCTCACTTTCTCATTAAGTCTTGTAATTCTTGTCTGTAGCCTTTCTTTCTTCTTTTCTTCAGAAGCTGCCTCTGTCTTACTTTTGTTCGCTCTGCTTATCCCATCGGTACTCCTCACCCATTTCAAGGCAGACGTCTTGTCGGGAACCGTCTTCGCATGGTTCTCTTTTGCAGTTGGAATGGCGAACAGCGGAGCCTCTGGTCACATAGCGGTTGCCGGCTTCTCTCTTGGACCAATGTTCATGCTTTTATCTATCTTCTCTTCTTTACTGGCAAGTGAAGATCCATCTAAAAAGGTTTTTGCAACGGTGAATCCAAGTAAGCCAGTAGATGAAGATGATCTCAGAATTCGGCTGGACGCTGACAGGACTAGATCGAAATAGTACCCCTTATTAACGTGACTGCTTCT
Organism: Mesotoga sp. UBA5557; assembly: GCF_002425715.1. Taxonomy (NCBI): domain Bacteria; kingdom Thermotogati; phylum Thermotogota; class Thermotogae; order Kosmotogales; family Kosmotogaceae; genus Mesotoga; species Mesotoga sp. UBA5557. The sequence continues at coordinate 69,457 of NZ_DIMV01000027.1, read as the reverse complement.
CCCAGGATTAAAATTCTGTTTTCCTCCAATAATCTGAGCTCGATTTCTCCCATTCTAGAAGAGAGTTGACGGGCCTTGAGAACTCTCTTTCCAAGTTGATTGGACCAGAAAGGACCTAGAACTGTGTGAGCAGATCCGGTTACCGGATCTTCGTTTATGCCTACCCATGGAGCGAAATATCTAGAGTAGAAATCATATCTTTGGTCGCCGGGAGATGTAACGATCAAACCCTTGACTTCAATACCAAAGTCCATCTTCTCAAGAAGATTGAAGTCCGGCAAAATCGCTTCGAGCTCAGAGATTGATGGTATGAAGTAGAGAAGTTTTTCCGTTGCGGGTGAATAGTAGCCTTTCCCTTTCACTCCGATGATACTCTCCAATGCATCATCGATTGGTACCCTAACTGGATCATCTGAAGGGAAATCCATCTCTATCTTTCCATCGACATACCGAACCTTCAGTCTGCCGCTTAGAGTCTCATAGAAGATTTCTCCTTCTATTCCCAGCTCGGTGAATTGTACCCAGGCAGTAGCAAGAGTGGCGTGCCCGCACATCTTCACTTCAGTCTTAGGAGTGAACCACCTCAACCCAAAAGTATTACTCTTCGTCAAAGGATTCACAAAAGCAGTCTCGGAAAGATTCATCTCAGCCGCAATGTTAAGATACTGCCTCTCTTCAATTTCCTTTTCAAGTATACAGACCCCTGCAGGATTTCCACCAAAAGGCACTCCCGTAAATGAATCTACCTGAAAGATCTTCAACAATCTCCCTCCTTCTGCCACAATTATACGTAGTTGATTCACTCCTGTAAAATCCACTTAGGTCATTGGAAACGATCCACCTAGATTCTTTTCAGATCGTTCACATGCAGCGGTAGCCGTTTAATGATACAATCTTATTGAGACAAATTCTCAATAATGGTGATGTCAATGGTTGTTCCACTGTCAAGAATGTGCGAAGGTGAAAAGGGCAAAATCAGAAAATTAGAGCTTCCCCCGATAACGAGGGAGCGGTTATGTGGTCTCGGTTTTGTTAGCGGCGAGGAGATACAGCTGATCAAAGTCGCTCCTTTTGGTGATCCAAAAGTCTACAGAATAAAGGGCACAGATATTACTCTTAGAGATGAAATATCTATGTGGATACTTGTAGAGACATCTTCAATTTCTCTTTCATACGCTTCCAAAGGAGATTACTTGGTTAGTCTCATAAACGGTGGGATGGGATTTAGAGAAAGGCTGCGATTGCTGGGGATCGAAGAAGGCAAAGGACTTACAGTAATCGGTAATCTTGGAAGGCGGATTGAAATCAGCGTTAAAGGCAATTATTCAACGCTTTCGAGAGGTCAGGCGATGCGAATCATAGTCAGGGAGAGATAAACTTATCCGTGAAAAATCAGCCAGATAGAATCGATTCAAAGGAAATTACCGTAGCGCTTCTAGGAAACCCAAACGTTGGAAAGACAAGCATATTTAACAGTCTAACCGGCTCGAGACAGGTTGTTGCGAACTGGCCCGGTGTTACTGTTGAAAAGAGAGCCGGAGTGATGAGGCATCACAATCACACCATAGATGTTGTTGATCTGCCAGGCACTTACACTCTGGGTGCCACCAGTCTTGATGAAAAAATAGCTAGGGATTTCCTTGTGAATGAGAAGCCTGGTGTCGCAATAGTCATAGGTGATGCCGTCAACCTGGAAAGAAGTCTCTATCTTCTTCTTCAAGTTCTTGAGCTTCGCGGAGATGTAGTTCTTGTAGTAAACGCAGTCGACGAAGCGAGGAAAGCAGGCTTTGAGATCGACAAGAACGAGCTTTCGAAGCAGCTTGGCATTCCGGTTGTCGTTACCTCGGCGGTCACAGGCGAAGGTATCGAAGAGCTGAAGAATACTCTTGTGAAGAGCACCAAGAGCAGCAGCCATGTCCACTATCTTTTCTCCGATGAAGTGGAAGCTCACCTTAGGGATCTATCAGAGAGAATAAGGGGAAACCCTTCTCTGGCCGGGTTTGACGAACGTTGGCTTTCGATAAAGCTTCTGGAAAAGGACTATGAAGTTCAAAAAATAACGGGAATAACTCTGGACTACGACTTCTCTGTGGAAATCGCTGAAACTCGCTATAAATATATAAAAAGGATCCTTTCCACATCAGTTAAGGGTAAAGAAAAGATAGGGTGGAATTTTTCCGAAGCAATAGATCACGTTATGACCCATAGATTTCTTGGGATTTTGATATTCCTTGCGATTATGTACATCGTCTTCCAGCTGACCTTCACTATCTCAGGACCCTTATCTATCATGATTGAAGAACTGCTCGGAGGCCTTGGCCGCGCATTTGGCGGCTTCATCGGCGTAGATTGGCTTCGTTCTCTCGTTGTTGAGGGAATAATAGGAGGCGTTGGAGCCGTTTTGGTTTTCGTGCCTAACATTTTCATACTTTTCCTAGCGCTTGGAATTCTTGAAGAAACCGGCTACTTGCCTAGAGCTGCCTTTGTCATTGATAGACTAATGTATTCAATGAAACTCAGCGGGCGCTCCTTCATGTCTATGCTCCTTGGATTTGGATGCAATGTTTCATCTATTATGTCGACAAGATCGATCTCTGAACCAAAAGAGCGAATAGTAACCATTCTTGTCTCACCTTTTATCTCTTGTAGCGCGAAGCTTCCAGTCTATGTTTTGATTGCAGGCACCTTCTTCGGCGCAAGAGCCGGTGTAGTGATTTTCTTTTTGTACGTTTTAAGTATTGTTATAACGGTCCTTTCCGCGCTGCTGATCAACAAGCTCTTCTTCAAGGGCGAGCCCTCCACGTTGATAATGGAGCTTCCACGTTATAGAAAACCGAGGCTAAGTTCATTAATTCTCTATACCTGGAACAAGGGGCGTCACTTTCTCGAAAAGGCTGGTACGATAATACTTGGCGCCTCTGTTGTAATATGGTTTCTCAGTTACTTTCCCACAGAAGGGACAGGGAGTTTCGCAGCCATGATTGGGAAATCACTTGAACCGCTCTTCATACCCCTGGGTTACACGTGGGAAATGATAACCAGTTTGGTTTTCGGAATAGCCGCGAAAGAAGTCATCGTTTCATCGCTCACAACGTTCTTTGGAAATCTTAGCGTCTCAGGAAGCTCTCTTGGTGCTATAAGAACGTTGATTACCCCTGAAATAGCTTTGAGTTTTCTAGTTTTTGTACTTCTGTATGTTCCGTGCATGCCAACACTTGCTGTGATAAAGAATGAAACCGGAAGCTACAAGTATGTATTCTTCTCCGTCTTCTACAGTCTTACAGTTGCCTATACTGTTGCACTAATCGTAAGAGTAGTTGGGGGATTCCTATGAGAGGCAGGTCGATAACATTCTGGCTTATGTTCGGTGGAGTACTCTTTGCAGCTCTCGCGATAAACTCATTTTTCGGATTGCTTCTGACTGATCGCGATCGGTTTCTTGCCATCATCATTGGAATAAACTCCGCTATCTACTTTTTCGGAATCGCTGAGAAGAAAAGCAATGTAAGAAAACGGTATTCGCATCTGTTGGTTGGAAGCTTCTTCTCCTATGTGCTCTCAATATACCAGGTTCTTGTGGTGTTTAGTGTCTGGCTCGAGGGATTACTGATCTCAAGTTGCCTATTGACTATTGAGGTATTGAACCTCCCTCTCATTGTATCCGGCTTTGCCATATCCTTTCTTTTTGACTTCGCAAAGAAACAAATCGAGACAAACAGTTTCTAAGAATTCCATTTGTGGAAACTCTCAAACACTATTTGAGCTTAATGTGGTAATATGATTTGTGTTGTGGAGGTGATTGCATGGCACTCGTTTACGTGGTCGATGACGAGCTGAATGTCAGGCGAATTGTCAAGAAGACCATGGAGAACGAAGACAATGAAGTCCATACTTTCGTGACTGCCGAGGAAGCCCTGGAAGAGATTGAGAAACGAAAGCCAGACCTCCTATTCACAGATCTTAGCTTGCCTTCTATGGATGGAATTCAATTCCTCCAGGAACTCAAGAATAGAGCATATTCAATTCCCGTAATAGTAGTCTCGTCAGACATATCTCCCGAATCAATGAGAAAAGCATTTAAAGCGGGAATAGTGGATTTTCTAACCAAACCGTTCACACCTCAGGAAATCAGAGATGCCTTTGAACTTGCCTTGAGAGAAGAAGACAGTATCTATAAGCGCGCGAGGGAAATCAGAAGATTGATCGAAGATGGCCAAACCGCCAAGGCCGAATCACTGATGAGTGCCCTATTCTCCGACTTCCCTGGGTCACCATTCCCCCACTTTCTTTATGCACTGCTGGTGGCCAAAGATAATCCAAAACTTGCTGCAAAACATCTTAAAGCCTCACTTTCTCTTGATGAGGCTTTCAAAGAAGCTTCTGAAGAGCTGAAGAAGCTGGAGGAGTAAGAGATGCCTTTCATGAAGGGTGCAATCAAGAAGGATGAGTATTACATCGTTATCTTCGGTTGCGGGAGACTTGGATCGAGAATGGCTAACTGGCTCTCTTCAATGGGTTGCAGTGTGGTTGTCGTCGATAGAAACGAGTCTTCTTTCAATGCGCTCTCGTACGAATTCACAGGATTCAACATAATGGGCGACGCAACAGAACTCGATGTACTGAAGGAAGCCAAACTTGACAAGGCCGACGTTGCCCTCGTTCTCACTACGGATGATAATACTAACTTGATGATCTCAATGTCTGCCAAAGAGTACTTCGAAGTTCCAAGAGTTGTGGCAAGAGCTTATGATCCGAATAACATCCAGATGTTCTCCGATTTTGGGATAGAAGTTATTTGTCCAACACTGTTAGCAGTTGAAAGCATCAAGAACGCGTTGTACTTCATCGGCGGTGACGACAAATGAAGATCGTGCTTATCGGGGGCGAGAAGATCGCTTATCACCTGGCAAGGAGATTTCTGAGTAAGGGTCATAACGTGATGATGGTTAATAAGAACGATCGGTTTTGTGACGAAATGGCCAAGAAACTTCGTGCGGTGGTCGTAAGAGGCGATGGCAGCAAAAGATACATTCTTGAGGAACTAGAGCTTGATCGATCGGACCTCTTTGTTGCTTTGACTCCTAATGATCAGGACAATCTCGTTGCGTGCCTAACGGCCTCCAGAGTCTATGGTATCGAGCGCCCGGTAGCTATGGTGAATGATCCAGACAACAAAGCAGTCTTCGAAAAGATGGGAATTAAAAGTGTTGTAAGCCCAACGGAAATACTGGGCGTTGCTCTTGAAGATAGCCTCTTCAGAGAGAATATTACGAACCTCCTTCCTTCCTCGGAGAAAGTCTCGATTCTAAGGATAGAGATGACGGACAAGTCCCCAATAATCGGAGAAGCTATCAAGGATATCCCTCTTCCGGACGAAAGCGTCATAGGTGCGATTGTCAGGGATGACGAAGTGGTCATTCCAAGAGGTAGTACAATCATTGAAAGGGGCGATGTTCTTCTAGTTCTGAGCAGTCCAACCGTTCAATCTTCAGTCTTTGAAACTCTCCTGGGAGAGGTGTAGATGTTTCAAAACATTCTGAAGCAAAGATATAGGCTTGTTTTTGGATACTTGGGGAATCTCTTCATCTTCTTCCCGATACTATTGCTGATTCCCTTGTCATATTGCATTTGGAATCCCTCCACATTTGCCGAGAGTCTTTCCTTCATCGTAACTGCGTTTCTGAGTTTTGTCATGGGGCTTGTTCTTAAAATGACAATGCGAGTTAAACCTGGCTCCGCAATCACAGTTCAAGAGGGCGCGATAGTAGTCCTCTTCTCCTGGATAATCGCAATTCTACTGTCTGCCCTTCCTTTTGTGATCGGGGGTTATCTAGACTTCACACAGGCAGTTTTTGAGTCGACAAGTGGTTGGACAACGACTGGTCTAACCCTTGTGGACGTTGAAGAAATCCCCGGAACGTTTCTGCTTTGGAGAAGCTTGATGCAGTACTTCGGTGGAGCTGGCATTGCAATCATAATGATGTCCGCGATTCTCGGACCTTCGGGGCTCGGTCTTTATAAGGCCGAAGGACGAATGGATAATCTCGTTCCGAATATAAAGAGCTCCACGCGAACTATAGCAGTGATTTACGGTTCATATGCACTGGCAGGAATCGCGATGTACGTGCTAGCTGGAATGAATGTCTTCGATGCTGTAAATCATTCTTTGACGGCTCTGGCAACTGGCGGATTTTCGACTAGAACCGGATCAATAGGGGAATTCAACAGCATCTTCATAGAAATAGTCACTATAGTGTTGATGATACTGGGTGCCACCGGATTCGGAATACATTACGCATTGTGGAAGAAGAATTTCAGAGCCTTCTGGAAAAACGGTGAACCGAAACTGATGTTCGTAATTCTTGCTGTTTTCACACCTCTTCTTATAACCGGTACTCTTACGGTGGTTTACTCATCGGGCGCAGAAAGATTTCGGCACGGCCTGTTTCAAACTGTTTCGGCTCTAACAGGTACCGGTTTCTCTACCGTGGACTTTGTCCCATGGAATCAGTTCGGTATCTATTTGATAGTTTTGTTGATGATTTTCGGTGGAGACCTTGATTCAACCTCGGGAGGCCTCAAGCAATACCGTTTGTTTGCTCTGATCATGATTCTCTGGCTCGAAATCAGACGCTATTTCCTTCCAAAGGATGCGCTTCTCAAACAGGAGATATGGAAAGGTGAAACGAAAAGGTATATAGACGATTCACTGGTCAAAGAGATTCTGTTGGTCTTTTCATTGTACTTCTTCACTTATGCAGTCGGAACAGGAATATTGATGTCATATGGAAACTCGATGGCTCTTTCTGCCTTTGAGTTTGCTTCGGCATTGAGCACTGTTGGCCTTTCGGTAGGTATAACGTCCCCCGGAGCACCGGCCGGACTCCTATGGACCGAGACAATAGGAATGTTTCTCGGAAGGCTTGAATTCGTTGTCGTAATATATGCTATAACTAAACTACTTAGAGATGGAAAGATCATATTCAGAAGACGGAGGAATGCTTAAAGTCATGATTACAAGAATAAAGGGAACTCAGGACATATCTTATGAAGACATTGGATACTGGCATTATGTTGAAGAGGCCATAAGGAATATATCTCATAATTACGCCTTCACTGAAATCAGAACGCCAATCTTTGAAGCGACTGAACTCTTTCAGAGGAGCGTGGGTGAATCTACCGACGTTGTCCAGAAGGAGATGTACACATTTGAAGACAAAGGCGGCAGGTCGATCACTTTGAGACCCGAAGGAACGGCAAGCGTGGCCAGAGCATTCATCGAAAACTCTTTTGTGAACCTCGGGTCGCCTATTAAGCTCTTCTACAACGGGCCGATGTTTCGCTACGAAAAGCCACAAGCCGGTAGACTAAGGCAGTTTCATCAGTTCGGCGCGGAAATACTTGGCTCTGAAAGTCCCTTGGCAGACTTCGAGATAATTGAGATGGCTTACAGCTTCCTCAAAGAATTGAGATTGAACAAAGCGAAGTTATTCATAAACTCTGTCGGCTGTCCTAAGTGCAGAGAGGATTATAAGACGGCTCTCAAAAAATACTACAGTGACAAGCTTCCCGAAATGTGTTCTGACTGTCAGCGTAGGTACGAAACGAATGTCCTAAGACTTCTTGACTGTAAGGTTGATAGAGAACGGGTTGCAGGAGCCCCCAGTATTCTAGATTACCTCGACGTTGACTGTAGAAGTCACTTTGAAGAGCTTCAATGGTACCTCGATAAAGCAGGTATTCAGTATGAGGTTGATCAATTCATGGTCCGCGGACTAGATTATTACAGTAGAACTGCCTTCGAAGTAAGGTCCTCTTCTTTAGGTAGCCAGGATCAGTTAGTCGGTGGGGGTAGATACGACGGTCTTATTGAGTACATTGGAGGAAAGAGCTGCCCCGCAGTTGGTTTTGCGATAGGTCTTGAGAGAATTATAATGCTTCTCAAATCGGAAAACTCGAAAGCCGGTATCCCAAGAGGCCCAGAAGTTGCAGTTCTTACCTTTGGAAGAGAAGAGAGTGTTAAAGGATTCGATTATGCCAGAAGGCTCCGGAAAGCTGGGGTCTCAACTTACGTTGACGTGATGGAAAGAAACATGCGAAACAAAATGAAACATGCTGCAAGAATCGGAGCGAAGATCTCTCTGATTATCGGAAAGGAAGAAATTGAAAGAGATATAGTGACCGTCAGGGTAATGAGTGACGGGTCGCAGTTTCAGGTAGATAGCGACTATATGGTTGACTACGTAGTCGATAAGCTAAGAGATATTACGTAAAACTGCCAATTTAAGTTGTCTGCGAAAGAAAATTGATAATAATCACCTTTAGTCAACTGTAATCACTTGAATTATCTTCCTGGAGTATGTTATCATCTACTCGAGGAGAAACTCATGCCCAGGAGGTTTTCAACATGATTAACGAAGAAATTCAATCTTTTCTAAGTTCCGACCCGACGATTCAGGATCTCCGACGTTTCGCGAAAATGATGGGGATTAACCTTAAGAGAACTATGGGAAAAAAGGATATCTCTCGTGCTCTGAAGAAGCATGCTCAGGAGAGCAAACATGTTTCGAGCGTTGCAGCGACAAAGACTCCCTCAGAGATCCTCCGCCCTTCCAAGCCAGTAAATGCAGAGATCCCATCATCCTACTTTCATGATTTTGTTACTATCCATCCAGTGAATCCTTACTGGGTGTATGTGGAGTGGGATCTTTCTGAACGAACTGCTCGAGATCTTTCGACCTCTCAATTCAGGCTTCTTGTAAGAGTCAGTGATATTACTAACATCATCTACGATGGAAAGAATGCTCACAGATTTAAGGAGTCTGACATCTCTATCGATGCAGGCAACTGGTATTTCCAGGTTGATTTTCCCGATGCAGACTACATTGCCGAGATCGGTTACTACAGTGACGGTCATTTCAAGAGTGTTCTTAAATCTGGAATTACGCGGACACCGAGGAACTCGCCGAAGTTTACCGATAATGAAATCTGGGTAGATCTGAGAAAAGGCTCTAGGAAAGAGTTGAAAGTCTCTCACGAGAGTTCTAGACGTGCGAGAATCACGAAATCTTCGGGACCAACAGGCAATCCTTCTTCTGAAGAGTTCATCAAGACTATCTCGAAGAGCAGAAGCGGGAGATGATTTTATGAGCAGAGGGAGATTCGTATTAATGCTCCATGCGCATTTGCCGTTTATCAACCACCCTGACTTCCCGAGCTTCATGGAAGAGAGATGGCTGTTCGAGGCCATTACAGAGACATATATACCTCTCTTACAGGCTTTCAGAAGGCTGAGGAGTGACGGAGTGAATTTTAAAGTGACGATGAGCATAACTCCGCCTCTGATGGAAATGCTTGCCAATAACGACCTGCAGAAGAAGTATCTCAATTATCTTGGATCATCGATTGAGCTTGCTGGAATAGAGATTTCGAGAACCTCTGCAGAACACCCGGCCGCCAACAGGCTGGCTACGCATTATCTTCATGAACTGGAAGACATTAGGAAAGTCTATGAAGAATGCAACTGCAATCTGGTTGGAGAATTCTCAGGGTTCCAGGATAGCGGAGAATTGGAGATTGTAACATGTAACGCTACTCATGGTTTTCTACCTCTGATGACCAATTTCCCTGAGGCGATAAATGCTCAAATAAGCATCGGAGTTGACTCCTATAGGAGACATGTTGGGAAGGACCCTAGAGGAATCTGGCTGGCCGAGTGTGGTTATGTCCCAGGCTTCGATTCGTATTTGCGCGAACACGGACTTTCTTTCTTCTTTGTTGACTCTCACAGCCTTTGGTACGGAGATCCGGCACCGAGATACGGAGTATACAGACCGGTAGTTACACCAGAGAATGTTTTTGTGCTCGCAAGAGATCCCGAATCAAGTCAACAGGTATGGAGTGCCGAAGTTGGTTATCCCGGTGATTCAAGGTATAGAGAGTTTTATAGAGACGTGGGCTTTGACAGGGAAGAGGACTATATTAGGCCCTACATAGATCCGAGTGGAGAGCGGTGCAACACTGGAATAAAGTATTATAAGATAACTGGCAAAGATGTACCCCTCAACGAAAAGAGCTATTATGACTTGGACGATGCCCGAAGAGCTACTGTAGAACACGCAAAGGATTTCGCAAACAGAAAGAGAGAACAGGTTAGGAGGTTATCCAGTCAGTTTGACGGAGAAGAACCTGTAATCGTTGCTCCTTTCGATGCAGAGTTGTTCGGTCACTGGTGGTATGAAGGTCCTCTGTTCATTGAGGGGCTTTTCAGAGAACTTAACGGAGATGACATTGTTGTTCCTTCAACTCCTCCAGAAGTTATCAACTCAATGGATCAGGCACAGGTAGTCACTCCCAATACCTCTACCTGGGGAGCCAACGGATACAACGAAGTTTGGCTGAATGGTAGAAACGACTGGATATATCGGCATCTGGATGAAGGCTCCAGGAGAATGATTGAACTCGCAAGGAAGTTTGAAAGAACAGACGACGCACTTAGAATCAGGGCGCTAAATCAGATGGCTAGAGAGCTTCTTCTTGCTCAGTCAAGCGACTGGGCATTCATCATAACAACTAACACGACAGTGGAATACGCTGTTAACAGAACCAAGACTCATATTGACAGGCTGCTGAGGCTCTATGGAGAAATCGAGAGTAATTCGATAGATGAAAGCAGACTGAAAACCCTGGAATGGATTGACTCCATATTTCCGCACATTGACTTCAGGGTCTACGCTAAGCAGGTCGGTTAGTTAAATCCATCATTTTTCTTGACGTTGCGCCGATTACAAGAGCAAACTTACTATGGTATAATTCGTGAAGCCGGGGGAGGCATGAACCTCCCCCTCTTGGTTGTAGAGTATTTGGTGCTTGGAGGGAGTTGAAAAGTAAATGCCAAAGAAGAAATCCAGAGGAAATCCTAATTTCATGAAATCTATTCAACGGCCTGTCGTTTGGGCAGTAGCTGTACTCTTTGGAGTTGGAATTATTTGGTGGTCCGTTGCCCAGTATATTGGAAGCGGCTCTCAGGGAAATCAACAGAACACAGGAGCTACGGTCAATTTCAGCGAAACCGTTGGAGGGCTCACAAAGGACGGTACACCTCTTTCTGATCCAAATTACTGGATTACCTATTCAGAGTACGAAACATCGGTACGCGACACACTAACGAACCTGAGAAGCCAGGGGTATACCCTAGATCCGTATTTTGAGATGGAAAACTATCCCAGCGAAATGGGAATTAGATACGACATATTCATGTCATTGATCGATCAGAAGACACTGCTTCTCTATGCAACAGAGAATGAAGTCCTTCCGACGACTGCACAGGTCGAGTCTGAGACAAAGAGGATAGTTGATCAGTATGTTGCAGATGAAGAAACCAGATCCGCAATAATCTACCAGTACGGTTCTGTCGATGCCTTCTCAGCGCTCATCAAAGACTATGTGGCAACGCAGTTGCTAACTGTGAATGTCGCAAACAAGGCGATTCCAGACATGAATAGTCGCTTCCAGACTTTTGTTGAAGAGAATCTAGAAGGTTTGAAGTTCGATTATGAGAGGGTAGATGCAGACCATATCCTTGTTTCTGATGAAGCGAGCGCAGTCGAAATAAAGGCGATGATTGAGAATGGTGAGGTCTCATTTGCCGAAGCCGCTACTAGGTATTCGATAGACACAGGTACTGCAGCCAGTGGCGGTGCCCTTGGGGAGTTCAGAAGAGGAGAGATGGTTCCCGAATTCGAAGATGCTTCTTTTGACGCAACTCCCGGCGTTTTGGTCGGCCCTGTCGAGTCACAATTCGGATACCACCTTATACTTGTAAACAACAAATCTACATTCGACAGCTTCGAGGAATTCGTTAACACCCCTTCTTATCAGACTGAGATGAATCAGTTTGAGAACGCTGAATTCGACAGATGGATCGCAGAATACAGAGTGGAGAATAATCTATCGCATGTGATAAACGATCCCGATCTTCAGATGTATTCCAAGTATGATGAAGCAAGAAGAGACAGACAGGAGGCCAAGAGATTTCTGGAAGAACTCGAAAGCGACTATTTTGACGAATCCGGAAATGTCCTCATAGGCGAATCGTACCTTCCGGTTGTCTTCTATACGCAGTTAGTTGAGGACGAGGTAACCAACCTCAGATATCAGGTGTTCGATTTGGAAGATCTAGAGGATCTCTTGTTGGCTCTTCCAGCAACCGCAACATCGATGTCGATCGAGGATATTAACGATCAGCTTGAAACAATTCCGGCAACAAACACTGAATTGAGAAGTGTTCTTTCTGAAGCTAAAAGGGCCAGAGAATACATGACAGAATTCAGTGTTGAGAGTTTGGAAGAAGTTCAGGAGATGCTGGCAGATAAGCGGAAAGTCTATGACGAAACGAACTCCCGTTTCGAGAGCTCTGTTAGATACCTCTATTCTGTAATGCCCAACTCAACAAAAGTCGTAAACTATATGTACCAGATAGACGGCAATAATCCAGAAGTCGCATACATGTACAACGAGAACTCCTACAACATGAACGTGAGGCCTCTGCTGGAGAACCCCGCCTTGCTGGACAGCTATCTTCAATACTATAGTGAGTACTTTGGAGCGCAGGCTAGATCTCTCTTGATTGACTCTCCTATTCAGAGCATAGAAGGAGATCTGAATCGAAAGGTAATTAACTCTACAGAAGCCGCGACGGATCTGAAGATTAGTGCGCTTTATCTGCTTGTTGACATCTATGAGAAGATGGCAAATCTGGAGCAAAACGAACCGCTAATGGAGATCTACCTTATGGCGGAAAAGCATTACCTGGAGAAGCTTCTGGAATTTAATCCGGAAGACGAGGCTATCAGGAGTCTAATTGAGACTATCGAATTCTATATCTCAGAACTGAACGCTAGCCAAACGATCGATGCAACCGAGACAGCTGACTCAACGGAGTTCGAAACCTCTAGCGACATAGACCATGACACCGAAGTTACTCCAGGCGAATTGAGTGTTCCATTTGAAATCGAGGCACCTTCACAAATAGGAGATGTCGATCTGGACGTAAGTCTTGATAGCGAAGGACCGAACGAGACAAATAACTAGTCATAAGAAAGGGTGGCGATAGCCACCCTTTTCTGGCTGGGGCGGCAGGATTCGAACCTACGGATGTCAGAGCCAAAATCTGATGCCTTACCAACTTGGCTACGCCCCACAGCAAATAGATTCTAACATCGACTATTTGTGGTGTCAATGATTTGGAGTGATTCTATGGCTAACCACGAGATTTTCGTAAAGGAATTGAATAAGAAGATTCCAGTAACCAAAGAGACTACTTTCTATGAACTTTCCAAAATGTGTGACAGCTTCCACAGAGCTCCCATTATGGCCGCAAAATCAGGCAATGCTTTGATAGAGCTTTGCAGAAAGGCAAACGAAGAACAGGAAGTAGAGTTCGTAGATCTGTCTTCTCTAGACGGGTTAAGAATCTACACAAGGGGAACTCTCTTCATTCTCTTCATAGCAATCAGAGAGCTCTTTGGAGCTGTGCAACTAAACGTCCATCACTCAAGAGGCTCTGGCCTTGTCTGTGATATTGAGGGTGTAGAGCCTACTTCGGATAATCTGAAGACAATTGAAGACAAGATGAGACAGCTTGTTGAAGAGAACCATGTCTTCGAAAAGGGAACGTTGGGCAAATTTGAGGCCATTAGGATGTTCAACGAAGATGGGCAGAGAGACAAGGCTCTTCTGTTCAAATACCGAAAGAAGTCAACCGTGAACATTTACAGATGTAAGGGATACCTAAATTACTTCTATGGATATATGCCCTTTTCGACAGGTGCGGTTAAGAACTTCGCGCTAATTCCGTATGGAGAATACTTCATTCTGAACCTTCCCAATACCGAAGAGCCAGACAGACTACCAGTATTTGTTGATCAGCCAAAGATCTCAACAGTCTTTCTGGAGCACGAGAAATGGGGGAAGATTCTTGGTGTTAAGACCGTGGGCGAGCTGAACGAAATAATAAGCAGAGGTCCAAAGGAGATAAGAGAGATAATCAATATTGCGGAATCTCTCCATGAAAAGAAGATCGCTGCGATTGCAGATCTCATAGCCGCACACAAAGAGCCTAGTCTTATCCTTATAGCCGGCCCTTCAAGCTCGGGCAAGACTACCTTTTCTCAGAGGCTGATGCTGCATCTAAAAGTACTGGGGATGAAACCTATACAGATATCTATTGACGACTACTTCGTCGATAGAGAGAAGACTCCGAGAGATGAAAACGGAAACTATGATTTCGAATCGATTTATGCTCTCAACATAGAGCTATTTAACGAACAGATTTCACAGCTGCTTGACGGAAAAGAAGTCTTGCTTCCAAAGTTTGACTTCATTCTTGGAAAGAGCGGATTTCATGACAAACCTATCAGGATCTCCGAGGGTCAGCCTGTCATAATCGAGGGAATTCACGGCCTAAATGAGCTGCTCAGCAGTTCCGTACCTCACGAGAGAAAGTTCAAAATATACGTCAGCGCTCTGACGCAGATGAATCTCGATAACCTGAACAGAATACCTACTACTGATGTCAGATTATTGCGTAGAATCGTGCGTGACAATCGATTCAGAGGGCACTCGGCGCTCGATACAATAAGAATGTGGTCAAGCGTTAGGAGGGGAGAAGACAAGTATATCTTTCCCTTCCAGGAAGAGGCGGATGTGATGTTCAATTCTGCAATTGTATACGATTTGGCAGCATTGAAAGCATTCGCAGAACCTTTGCTAGTTCAGATAGACGATTCGGTACCAGAGTATCTTGAAGCTAAGAGGCTTCTGAGGTTCATAGATTACGTGCTCCCCATGACGAATCTGGAGGATATTCCGAGAACCTCCATTATAAAGGAGTTCATAGGCGGCAGTGTATTCGGTTCCTAAGAGGTGAAGGCATGCACGGAGTTGATGAAGAGACCAGGAAAGCGGTCTTGAATAGGTTGAAGAGGATCGAAGGCCAGATCAGAGGCTTGCAGAAAATGGTTGAAAACGACAGGGTTTGCGGAGACATTCTTACTCAGGTCTCTGCAGTGAACTCGGCTCTTTCAAGAGTATCGGAGATGATTGTCAAAGGCTACGCAAGAAAGTGCGTTGTCGAAGCCAGTGAATCTGGCCAGATCGAAGAACTCGATAGCCTGATTGAGAACATAATAAAACTTAGAGGAGTCTAGATGATTGAATACGGTGACAAAGTACTGATCCTGCTTGAAGATGAAGAAACAAAGTACTTCTCTGAAGTCGAGAAAGGGACAGTTCTCAAAACTCACTATGGAAACCTAATGATTGATTCAATTGTGGGCAAGGAATTCGGAGAAAGGATCAGTCTTGGTCTGAGAGATGCGTATTTGATAAAACCGTCTATCATCGACGGAATCTTTTCGTTGAGAAGATCAACTCAGATCGTTTACCCGAAGGATATTGCGTTCATTCTCTTAAATCTGGACATAAAACCGGGTGACGTTGTCTACGAAGCCGGAACGGGTACTGGCGTAATGACTTCAGTCTTCTCTCGTCAAGTAGGTGAGTCTGGCAGAGTCGTCACCTTCGAGAAGAGATCAGACTTCTTAGAGAAGGCCAAGAAAAATGTCGGGCACCTTGGATTTGCAGAAAGGGTGAACTTCGTAGCGGGAGATATTGTAGAATGCAAAGACAGTAAGATAGCCGATGCCTTCTTTCTCGATGTTCCCGAACCTTCTACTTCTCTTGAGACTTCGACAACTATCCTGAAGAGAAGCGGTAGGATCTGCGTTCTATGCCCTACAGCCAACCAGGTTCAAGAAACGATCGGGATTCTTAGGAATCTAGGAGTTATCGATGTTCAGGTATGGGAGATAATGGCAAGAAGCTATAAGACCAATCCCGAAAGGTTTAGGCCGGAAGACAGAATGGTCGGCCATACTACATACCTGGTGTTCGGTATAAAAGTAGAAGGGAGGAAGTTGCATGACTAAGAAGAAAGCCTTTAGGATAACGGCGTCGATCGCGGTTCTTATTGCGGTCTTCTTCCTGGGGGCATTTACAACTATGACGGACGATGAGATGTTCGAGAAGTTCAGTCCTGTGTTTCAGATACTTACATATATAGATCGAAACTACTACGACATTGAAAAGGTAGATTATGACGCGATTCTAGATGAGACTCTGACAGGTACGATGCGTGGACTCGATGATCCATTTGCATGGTATTTTGATCCCGTTCAAACCAGGGAGAATGAGCTTGACACAAGCTCCAAGTATGGTGGTATTGGTTCTACTGTTCAGTACAACATTCAATTTGATTGTCTTGAAGTGGTGGCACCTATGGCCGGGAGCCCGTCAGAAAGAGTGGGCCTAAGACCCGGCGACTTGATTCTTACAATAGATGGAGTACCAATTTCCGATGTCGGCTATTACGGTGCCGTCAACATGCTCAGAGGAGACCCCGATACCCAAGTGGTTTTGGAGGTCTACAGAGAAACTCTCACTGAGCCTTTCTTCGTTGAAATTACCAGGGCATTCATTGAAATAAGGAGCGTAAAGAGTGAGTTGATAGATATTGAAGATATCGAAATCTCTTATATACACATTACGGGCTTCAACGCGCCAACCTACGATGAATTCCAGGATGCGCTAAACCTTAGCAGAAACAGCGAGGCCTACATAATCGATCTGCGAAACAACCCTGGCGGACTTCTGCAAAGTGTTCTGAACATCTCATCTCTCATTCTGCCCAAAGGCCAGAGAGTAATAACGATTAGGTACAGAGACGGTCAGGAAGAAATATACAACTCATGGGGATCCAGATACAATGCCTACTTCAAAGACAAACCAATCGTTGTGCTTGTTAATGAAGGAAGCGCATCGGCCTCAGAGATACTTACTGGAGCGTTGAAAGATCACGGACTGGCAACGGTTATCGGAACAAAGACCTTTGGGAAGGCTGCAGTTCAGACTGTTTTCAATCTTTCCAATGGAGGCGAAATATGGCTGCCAACTGCTCATTATTTCACTCCAGATGGTAATGATATTCATCTTCAGGGTATAGAACCAGATATCATCGTTGAACCGGGTGATGATGTCCTTGAAGAGAACGGAAGCGAACTAACACTATCCAAAGCCACTATAGACATCGAACATGATCTTCAACTCTTAAAAGCAATCGAGATAGTCCTCGAAAGTCTAGGAGTGAAGACCGTAAATTGAGAATCGCAAGTTTGCCAATCGTAATTTCGCTAATTGCCCTGATTTTCGGGCTTTTGGTGATATTGTATGTTAATCTGGAAGCTCTTCAGAATATCGGGAGACGGAGTGCCGCTCCCGACTTCTTTCTTAGAAACAAGTTTCTGCCGGTGCTTGAAGGTTTCAAGAATCATCTCGAAGCAGTTGAGGAGTTCAGCTCTGTACTTAAACAGCTAGAGAAGGAAAACGTAGGACCCTGGATAATGTCTACTGAAAACGGGGTGAGAACGTTTGTCAGTCCATACTTTGAAACCTTCTCGAGATTGCAGACACTTTTTGTCATTGAAAGCGGAAAACAAGGTTCAAGAGAAAGAGAGACAATCGACTTTTTCGGTTCAGCTGTAACCAGGCTGGAGTTCATCGACTACGGAGCTTTCCGACTAAGTTATATCCCCGGCTACACAATCGTTATGGAATCAGACTTCAATTCATTGCAGGAAGAAGGGTTCGAATTCGCCAAAGTCCATTATATGAACTCTTTCAGTCCTGGAAGGTTCGTTTCAGATGTTTTCTCTGGCAGTGGGCCCATTGTGGTTCTCAGAGAAGGCGCGACTATTAGCGAATCCTTCTTACAGACGGTTGAGAGATACTCGATACCATTTCTTCCGGTCAGATATTTTCTTATCAGGGACTGAACACTCAGTTTTGGTCGCTTAATATCGATCTCTGGCCATGCAAAAGTTGATATACTAGAGTTGCTTGTTCAATTTAGAAGAAATGACTGAGAGTGATTATTTGTTGCAGAGATTGAGTGAGTTCGTGGTAAGACACCGTGCAGCAGTAGTAGTGTTTTTCGTAATTCTTGGTGCATTTGGTGCATACCTTTCATTGAAACTGAATATTGATTCAGATCTGCTTAAGATTCTTCCACAGGACGATCCTGTCGTGAAGCAGTACAATCGCTTCATAAACGGAGACACTTCTGGCGATGTCACTTACATCGTTCTGCAAACACAAGACAAAACTGAAAAGGGAATAGAGAATCTTATTTCGGCTGCGAGAGGGATTTACGAAGGATCAAACGAATTCAGGAGTATCGAATCCTTTGTGAGGTTCGATCTAATGTCTGATCTCGGGCCTCTGGGCCTCCTAATGGTCGATCCAGGACAACTCTCCTCAATCAGAAATCGAGATCAGGATCTTTCAAGGACCGTCCAAAGACTCGTCAACTACGATTTCTCTGCTATTCGAAGCCTTGGACAGATGTTGCTCGGTTTTGAGGACCTCAAAGGACTAGTTGCAAACGAACCGGAAGGCGAAGACTTCATCAGCTTCATAAGACTTCCAGAATCAATTCCTGTTAACGACCCGATGGTTTTGGTTATGGGTATCAGGCTCGATGGGCCTTCTTCCGATGTATCATACGTGAAAAGAGTGATTCCAGCACTAAGAGAGTGGCTTGACGGTGTCTGCAGAGTTTACGGAGTAACTTATGGAATGGCAGGAGATCACTTCGGAACTTACGACTCGCACAGGCAAGTAAATGATGATTTCATGCTGACAACAGTGCTGTCGCTTGTAGGAATCTCTCTTCTCTTCTTCATTGCCTATTCAAGCTGGAAGGTTACCCTATGCGTTTTCTCTTCACTGGCTATTTCGATGTTCATCACTCTCGGCCTTGCTTACGTAATCTTCGGCTCTCTAAACATCATCACTACCTTCGTCACCGCCATAACGCTTGGACTGGGAATCGACTATGGAATACATATGATAACCAGACTTTCGGATGGGGCAAACAGAGAGAAGAACCCGGTAACTCTTTTGTACAGCTCCTATAAAGCTCTTATAAAACCTCTTTCGGCAAGTATGATAACGACAGCTCTTGTCTTCATGATCCTTGCAGTAATCAGCTCCCCGGCCATTCGAGAACTGGGGATTCTCTCTGCAATCGGTATTGTTGTCTTCTTTATCGTAATGACAGTCTATCTGCCCGCAATTTCGATCATGACCGTAATAAATCCTGGAAAGAAGGCAAACATTCACCTGCTCGACAGATTTTTCCTGAGAATCTCGAAGGTAATCTTGAAATTCGGCGTCGTTTTCGGAGGAGTTGTCTTCATGCTTATCCTGATGCTCAGCTATCTTGGTTTGAACAATATTAGAAGCTTTTCCTATACTCCACCCGGATTGATGTCAACCGACTCAGAACAGATCGCAGTTCCCAGCCTAATTGAAAGAACCTTCGGGGGAAGTATTATAAACACAGTGCCATTTATACTTCCAGATATAGATTCTCTAAGAAGGGCGCATGAGGAAATCGATCAGAACCCGAATTTCAAGAGCTCCTTCTCAATACTTTCTGTCATCGAAGGAGGAGAGGGAGATTACATTAATCAGATGCAGCAAGTTACCAGGGAAATCAATGCGCTGAGAGACTCTCCGTTAATTGAGGCCGTTTTCAAGAAAGCAAATTACTATGACTTCGTTGTAGAACTCCTTGACAGAGCGGAATCCATTGAAGGCTCGAATGATCTAATTGACCTTGCTACCGAGGTCATACCGGAAAGCCTGAGAGATCAGCTTCTCTACAAGGCTGCCAATGGTGAGACGTATTTCGTTATGAACTCAGAACCATTATCGATAATCTATAGAAACAACGTCATAAAGATTATTTACGACAGTCTCAGCCCTGAACTCAGAGCTTCTTTCGGAGGGTATCCCAAAGTTTTCCATTACCTGATGGACCTTGTGAGAATCATCTCCCTTCCAATATGTCTGGTTGCCTTCTTAGCAATCTTTGTCGTCGTTTCTATCGAAAGAAAGTCCATCATAGACGGACTCAAAACATTAGTTCTAATGGTCGGAATTTTGATGTCGATGTTTGGTTTAATGGAATTGATGGGAATTGAGACGACTTTTGTAACTGTAATCTCTGCCCCGCTGATAATTGGAATTGGTGTAGACTCACTTGTTTACGTTATACATAGTTCTAGGGAGAAGAAGAACACAGAGCTGGCCAGAACCTTCAAATCAATAACCATGTCTTCGGCAACGACAATGCTAACCTTCTTCTCATTCATTTTTGCAAGGGGAAAACTCCTGAGCACATTCGGTGTAAGCCTCGGATTTGGGGTTCTTGTCGCACTTGTTGTTGCAACCTTTCTAGTTCCTGTGCTACCATGGAACAGCAAAAAAAAGATCGGAGGTTGAGATATGCCATTACATCTTCTGGTGGCTTACTATGTAGTTGATCATGCATTTGTAAATAATCGAAAGCTTGCAAAGATGGATGATAAGAAGTTCTGGATGCATTTCATTTGGGTCGTTCTGATCTTTCTTGCCTTCACTTTCGACGTCTTTCTATCAAGCCCTCTTGGAATACTTTTACTGATACTTTCTATCGGCCTGACAGTCACTGTTGACATGGGCCGCAAGAGGTTGCCAAACCTCTTGATCGAAGTCATTGCGTTTTTCCTGCTGCTTTTTTTCACCTTACTTGGAAGAAGCTTCCTCATAGAATCATTTGTCACTGTTGAGTTTTCCTGGTATCTCATGGGAATGCTTCTGGTAACCGTGGGTGTCACGTACTTTCTTCGAGGGGCCATACTGCCGGAAGAGGCTACCGACTCAATCGGAATCGCTGAGAGAATGTCTATATTTATCTTCATTCTTGCAAATCACTGGACTTGGGTCATTATCTCGGTTGCTGCCGGGCTTGCTTTCCGGGCAGTCTTTTCAAGGGACTCCAAGAAAGAATGGATAATTAGCCCGCTTGCAGGAATTGTAATATCCTTTCTCTGGCAACTCTTTATGAGGAGATTTCTCGGTTGACCTATGCAATCGGTGACATACACGGTTGCCTTTCACCGCTCAAAAGACTTATAAAGGCGATCGATCTCAAAGCTGACGACACTCTTGTTTTCATTGGTGATTATGTGGACCGTGGACCGAACCCCAGGGGAGTCATCGATTTTCTGATATCACTTTCCGTAAACCATGACTGTCATTTCATTCGAGGTAACCACGAGCAGATGTTCCTTGATTATCTAAGAGGCGCCGAAGGATCTACGATCTGGGCTTATAACGGGATGGAAACAACAATCAGAAGTTATGGGAGTATTAGATCTGTTCCAGAATACCATATTGAGTTTCTCAACGAGACTGTTCTTCACTACGAAGAGAACAACTTCATTTTCGTTCATGCCGGGGTACGGCCGGGAATCTCCTTGAAGAAGCAGAATCCAAAGGATCTTCTGTGGATCCGAGAACCATTTCTGGAGACTCCAAACCCTATCAGGAACCGTACGGTTGTGTTTGGTCATACACCCTTAATTAGCGGCCCACTAATTCAAGAAGGAAAGATCGGTATAGACACTGGCTGTGTTTATGGAGGCTATTTGACAGCCTACAGAGTTGACGACAACTTCTACTTATCTGAGCTACTCTGATTCTCCCAACATATAAGAAGAGCGGAAGACAATTCTTCCGCTCCGTGAATCTGACAGCAGATGTATCAGGGATAGATTCCTCTGAGTTTTGTGGCGTGAGCAACCTTCTCTATAGAGTCAACATATGCGGCAGTTCTCATATCGATGTTGTACTTGTTCATTGTCGATGCTACGGAAGCGAAAGCCTCTCTCATTATCTTTTGGAGAGCTCTTCTTACGTCCTCCACATCCCAGAAATAATGCTGTAGTCCCTGTACCCATTCGAAATATGAGACTGTGACTCCTCCGGCATTTGCCAGGAAGTCGGGAACAACGAAGATCTTGTTTCCAAGAACTATGTCTTCCGCTTCCGGTGTCATAGGACCGTTTGCGCCCTCGACGATTATTCTTGCCTTTATGTTCTTTGCATTCTTCTCAGTAATCGCATTCTCAAGAGCTGCTGGAACGAGGATATCCACATCGAGTCCGAGCAGGTCTTCGTTACTGATCTTCTGTCCCTTCGGGTAGCCCTCGATCACTCCGTTGTTCTGATCCCTGTATGCGATCAGATCATCGATGTCGAAACCCTCAGGATTATAAAGTCCACCAGAAACATCACTCACACCGATGACTTTTGAACCCATCTCTTCATCTATTAGCTTCGCCGCAAACGATCCTACGTTTCCGAATCCCTGAACGGCCACCTTCGCCTGCTTCGGATCCATGTCTTTGTACTTTAGAGCTTCTTCGGCAACCACTCTTACTCCGCGACCCGTTGCTTCCGTTCTTCCCTTAGAACCACCTATTTCCAGAGGCTTGCCTGTAACGATTCCGAGAACTGAATGACCAACGTTCATGGAGTATGTGTCCATGTACCAGGCCATTATCTGAGCGTTAGTATTTACGTCTGGCGCAGGAATGTCTTCTCCTTCACCTATTATGATCTGAATCTCTGAGAAGAATCTCCTTGAAAGTCTTTCAATCTCGTTGATTGAAAGCTCTTGAGGGTTCACACAAACTCCGCCCTTTCCACCTCCGTACGGGATACCAACTACCGCGCATTTCCATGTCATCCAGAAAGCCAGTGCCTTCACTTCATCGAGAGTAACGTTCTGATGGTACCTGATTCCTCCCTTTGCCGGACCTCTGGCAACATTGTGCTGTACCCTGTGTCCAGTGAAGACCTTGATTTCCCCGTTATCCATTCTTACGGGGAAATTGACAGTTAGCTCTCTTTTCGGAAAGGACAAGACCTGCCTCATGCTCTGGCTAAGATCCATGACATCGGCAGCTTTATTGAATTGCTTAAGTGCATTTTGAAACAGACTTGTTTCGGCCACGAGAATACCTCCTCCATATTGGTGTTCTTCATTAGAATTCTATGACCATAATGAATACTTCTCAAATCGATGTACGGGCGAATGGCACCGTCTACAGCTAATTAACGTACTCTAAGTAGCCTTTTCTGTGCCAGTTTCCATTATGCTAATTACCAATAAAAAAGGCGAGGAAAACCCCGCCTGGTACCCCCAGAAGGAATCGAACCTTCATCTGCGGATTAGGAATCCGCTGTTCTATCCGTTGAACTATAGGGGCACATCGTGAAAATTATAGCATCATGGTTCCGGCTTTTCAATGACGCCGACTCTTTGAGTAGATTTAATTACGTAATGCATCATAATTAAATCTACTCAAGAGAATTATCATACATTACGTGACGTTCTGTTAAAATTGATTGGACAGACTTCTTAGAGCCTGCTTCAACAGTTCTTTGAAGCCTGGGTTCGCAGCTGTTCTGGTTGTCTGAAGAGATTTATACACAGCTTGCCGCATATGAGAATCATGAGAGGTGAATATTGTTGAAAAGAGTTGTAGCTCTTGAATCTACAGTTATAGCTCACGGCCTTCCACAAGGTATTAACTTCGAAACTGCTCTGAACATGGAGCGGGCAGTCAAAGAAAATGGCGGAATACCAAAAACCATAGGAATTCTAGACGGAAGAATTATCGTGGGTGTCAACGAGGAAGAGATGAGAAGACTTGGAACAGGTCGAAATGTCCTCAAGGTCGGCACTGCAGAGATATCCTACGCAACAGCGATGAAGAGAGATGCAGCAACGACCGTCAGCGCTACAATGGCTATTGCAAAATTGAATGGAATCTCTGTATTCGCTACGGGGGGAATCGGAGGGGTTCACAGAGGAGTAGATTGGGATGTCTCTCAAGACATCATAGAGCTTTCGAGAACTAGAATGATCGTGATATCGGCAGGTGTGAAGAGCATTCTTGACGTACCAAAGACCCTGGAGTTTCTTGAAACCTTTGGAGTAACAATCGTTGGTTACAAGACCGATTGTTTCCCGTTCTTTCACTGCTCAAAAAGCCCTTACAAAATCAATCTAACCATAGATTCCCCAGAAGAGGCAGTGATGATTCTGAAAGAAAAAGAAAGGCTTGGAATAGAGGGCGGACTGCTAGTAGCTAATCCTATTCCCGAAATGGACTCTATGGACTACGATGAATTGAGAGCTCTCATTGAATCCGCTCTAAAAGCAGCCGTAAAAGAAGGGATCTCGGGGAAGACTCTCACTCCATATCTGCTCAGCAAACTCGCGCTGCTGTCAGGAGGGAAGACACTTGATGCAAACATTTCCCTACTGATAAACAATGCCGCGCTCGGTGGTCTTATAGCCGCTAACTCGGGAGAAGAACTATGAATGGTTACTCCCTGAAAGGCGGATTTGTCTATTTGGAAGAGACCGGAGCTTATTCTCGCAAGGACCTCTACATAGACTCAGGAGAATTCTCTGCAGATACTCCTTATGGTGCTCAAGAGATAGATATTTCAGGCAAATTCGTTTACCCGGGATTTGTCGACTCGCATGCACACCTCATTGGAACGGGAAGAAAGTCTCTGGAGGTTGATCTAGAGGGCTGCAGCTCTATCGAATCGCTTGCCGATAGGTTGAGCGTTGATCGAAGGATAGTAAGAGCTAGAGGCTGGGATCAGGAAGTGTTAGGGTTTATGCCCGTGAGAGGAAAGCTTGATCTCATCACTTCAGAACCGACGATTATTACCAGAAGATGCGGACATATCGCCTGCGTAAACTCGTCCCTGATAAAGCTATTCGACCTTGAAAGGCTTCACGGTCTTGATGGTTCGGACATCGATCTTGGAATACTCAAGGAGAGAGCTCTAGAGGAGATGGACCGGATAGCAAAACTCTCTCCTGCTGAAGTCAGAGAAGCGATTGAAGCGGGAACAAGGTCCTTTTTGAAATATGGAGTAACTTCGGTACACAGCGACGATTATCACGGCATAGATTATGAACTCCTTATGGAGGCTCTCTCAAACGCGAACAAAATGAGAGTCTACGAAAAACTCTGCATCTCCAGAAAAGAAGATCTGGAAATGATCAAACATGGCAGGCAATTCGAAACTGATTTCTTCCGACTGAGAGCTGCAAAGATGTATCTTGACGGGTCGCTCGGAGCAAGAACGGCGGCGATGATTGAGCCTTACCACGATTCTCCGACCGAAACCGGCGTCCTCTATATGACTGCCGATGATCTTAGGCCGATCGTGAGGAGAGCAGACAGAGAAGGAATTCAGGTCTGCGTACATGTTATAGGAGATCGGTCACTGGAAGAGGCCCTCTTGGCTTTTGAAGGATCGAACAGTGAAACTCTCAAGCATAGACTAATTCACGTTCAGATCGCGTCTGAGGACCAGATAAGAAGGATTGCCGAGCAGAGACTAACCGCATCGATTCAACCGGTTTTCGTTGACTCTGACAGCACAATTGCACCGGAGAGGTTCGGGCCGATCCGGATCAAAGATGCCTACCCGTTTGGAAAGATGAGAGATATGGGAGTAGTTGTTGCCTTCTCAACTGACTCACCGGTAGAGAGCACTTCGGTAGTCAAGAACCTCGTTTCGGCCGATAGATTCTTCTCCAGAAAGGACAGCATAGAGATGTATAGCAAAACCGGACACACTCTAGCAAACAGTGTCAGATCCTTCGCGCTCAATCCGGGGGACCCAGCAGATTTCTTCGTAACCGGCTCAGATATCTTAAAGACCAGAGAAGATACTTTCGCGGACATGACATTTGTTTCAGGAAGGTTAGTGCATAAACTAGAATGAAATCAGTCTCGAACCGTAAACCGCAACTCGTATTGTACATAAATGCTTCATCTACTTTCTTTACGTTTCGTCACTTATATGTTAAATATAAGAAAACTATCTTGAAGAACACTGGCAAAACTGCTAAAATTAGTACAGAAAAAGGCGGCATAAGCCGCCGAGTCTGGTGGGCTCGGGTGGAGTCGAACCACCGACCGCCCGGTTATGAGCCGGAAGCTCTAACCAAACTGAGCTACGAGCCCAGACACAAAATTGATTATAATATTCCTCATGACTTGTGTCAAGAGGTTCAGGAGATGGTCCAATGCTAAACAACAGCTCTGTGGGTCTTCGGATATCTGCAGATCCGGTTCAGGAAATGACTGTGAAGTATCCTAGGGTTCTTGTAATAAAGGCCGCGTTCTCTCTTCTGAAAGACGGAAAGTCAATTGAACATAGAGATCTGGAAAAAACATTACAGACCTTGCTCTCGCGATAACACCAGAACCTAACTCGGATCTTATTTCTGGTTTTGATGCTTGAGATGAAAAGATAGATTCATGATGTCTGAGGGTGTCAGCCCGGGTATTCTCGTTGCTTGGCCTATCGTTGTAGGCTTTGTTCTTGTCAGCTTTTCTCTTCCTTCTGTTGAGAGGTTGGAAACTTCACTATAATCTAAGTTGGAGGGGATTAGATCTCCCTCGAGCTCTTCAAGCCTCTTGACCTCTTCCCTAAGACGCTTAATATATCCACTGTACTTGATCTCTATTTCAACTTGTTCTATCACTTCATCATCAACAATCGGTTCGGGATCGTAGTATGAAAGGTCCCTGTACTCAACTCCCGATCTTTTTAGCAGACCCGAAAGTTTTGCGGGCGTATCGAGTCTCGAACTCCTCTTACTAATTAATAGCTGGTTCAACCTTTCAGAAGGTCTGACGGTCACTCTTTCAAGTCTTAAGACCTGATTCCTGGTCTGGTTTGCTAATCGGGATACCTTCTCACTGAACCAGTCGGGCACTAGTCCGTATTCATGACCGTACTCTGTAAGCCTGATGTGCGCGTTGTCGTGCCTGAGAAGCAATCTGTATTCCGCTCTTGACGTGAGAAGTCTATAAGGTTCATCCACTCCCTTCGTCACAAGATCGTCGATCATAACTCCAATATAAGCTTCCGATCGACTTAGTACAAGCTGCTTCCCGCCATGCAGCTTCGCTGATGCGTTGATTCCCGCGATCAAACCCTGACCGGCAGCTTCCTCGTAACCACTGGTCCCGTTTACCTGACCAGCGAAATACAGATTCTCGACTAATTTGCTCTCCAGCGTTGAGTACAACTGAGTCGGATCTATATAGTCGTACTCGACAGCATAAGCAGGCCTGACGATTTCCGCCCTCTCAAGCCCCTTTATTGTTCTGATCATTTCGAGCTGTGTCTCGAAAGGAAGGCTGGTTGAAAGACCGTTCAAGTAGTACTCGTCGCTCAAAGCACTCTCGGGTTCAACGAACAATTGATGGCTACTTTTATCAGAGAACTTGATCACCTTATCCTCAATCGAAGGGCAGTATCTCGGTCCCCTTGAATCGATAAGCTTAACATCCCCGTACAGCGGCGAGAATCTGAGGTCTCTCTTGATGATGTCGTGTGTTCTCTCATTTGTCCTGGTCAGCCAGCACGGATGATTGTCTTCAAGGACAAAGGGCTCGGAAAAGTATGAGAAACAAAGTGGGGTATTTGAGGTACCCTGACGCTCCATACTGGAGAAATCGATTGATCTGCCTGCTATTCTTGCAGGGGTCCCAGTCTTGAAACGTCTGACTTCGAACCCCAAAGCTTTAAGCGATGCAGTTAGCTCGGTTGCTGGAAACTCACCAAGCCTTCCCGCGGGAAACTCCTGTGGTCCGATGAATATCTTCCCTCCAAGAAAGGTGCCCGAAGCAACTATTACTGAACGTGCAGAGTACCTGAGGCCAAAGTGCGTCGTGATGCCTCTTACACGACCCTTATCCACTTCTATGGACTTCACAATTCCGGACTGCAGGCGCAGATTTTCCTGCATCTCAAGTATTCTTTTCATTATCTGGCTATACCTGTTCTTGTCCACCTGAGATCTCAGTGCTCTGACGGCAACTCCTTTGCTGGTGTTTAGAACTCTTATATTGAGTGATGCCTTATCTGTTGACTTGGCAATCTCCCCACCGAGCGCGTCTATCTCTCTTACGACAATGCCTTTCGCTGGGCCCCCCACAGCCGGATTGCAGGGCGTCCAACCAACCGTGTCGAGGTTAATATTTAGAATAAGCGTTCTCATGCCCATTCGCGCGCCCGCTAATGCGGCCTCGATACCGGCATGTCCGGCCCCTATGACGATTATGTCGAATTCGTAATCTCTTTTATTTGATTGCATAACATCACTCCTCTATCATAGTATTGTACACAGAAAGGAGGCATTAAGTTGAGAAAAGTCTGTTTCGTTGACACTACGATGAGAGATGCGCACCAGTCACTTCTGGCCACTAGGGTTACAACAGCTGAGTTGGCAGATATAGCTCCTCTTGTCGATCAGGTTGGTTACCACGCAGTAGAGGTCTGGGGCGGAGCAACCTTTGACTCCTGTGTTAGATACCTTAATGAAAATCCTTGGGAAAGACTCGATGTACTCAAAGAGAGATTTAAGAATACTAAGCTTCAGATGCTTCTAAGAGGTCAAAATCTTCTCGGTTACAGAAACTACGCAGATGATGTTGTAGAGCTCTTTGTTAAGACGATGGCAAATCACGGGATTGATATTGTAAGGATCTTTGACGCCCTTAACGACCTAAGAAATCTGGAAAAGTCGGCAAGCGCAGTAAAGGATGCCGGAATGCACCTTCAAGTAGCAATGTCGTATACAACCAGTCCCGTTCACAACATCGATTACTTCGTGAAGATCTCCGACAAGGCTGCGGATTTGGGCGCAGACTCTCTCTGCATTAAGGACATGGCTGGTCTTTTGAAGCCTGGAACGGCTTCAACTCTTGTAAATGAGATCAAGAAGAGGCACTCTATCCCTTTGGAGGTACACTCTCATTTCACAACGGGTATTGCTGATATGGCTTACTTGAAGAGCGCTGAGGCCGGGGCCGATATTCTCGACACCGCCACGTCTTCAATGGGATTCGGAACCTCACAACCTGGAGTCGAGAGCATATGGACAACATTACACGATATGGGGCTATCAGAGAAGCCAAATTACCCTCTACTCAAAGAGATAAACGACTACTTTTCAAGGGTTAGGAAGAATCACAGTGGCACTGATGCAGGTTTCACTATAAACACTTCAGTTTTGGAAAATCAGATTCCGGGAGGAATGTACTCCAATCTAATAAACCAACTGAAATCTCAGAACATGAGCGACAGATTCGAAGAGGTTCTCGAAGAAGTTCCGCAGGTACGCGCTGATCTCGGTTATCCCCCCCTTGTTACTCCAACATCTCAAATAGTGGGCGTGCAAGCGGTCTTGAATGTTATGAACAACGAGAGGTACAAGACGATCACGAAAGAAGTAGAAAGATACATAAGGGGATTCTATGGAACACCTCCTGCAGAAATCGACAAGTCACTGAAATCAAGAGTTATGGGAGATGAAGAGTCGATTTCTCATAGGCCGGGCGACACTCTTGACCCAGAAGTCGAAAAAGGAAGAAACGAACTCGGCCTGCTGGCCGAATGCGATGAGGATCTTCTTATATACCTGTTACTTGGAGAAGTTGGAAAGAAGTATCTTAGTCAGAGATACAGAGATTCTCTCAGAGTCGACTTTGAAGTCGCGAAGGATTTTAGAGAAGGAATAACGGTATATCCAGTTTGATTCGTATTATTAACAATATTCACGAAGATAGAACTGTATTAAAGCTAACAAGAGGCAACTATAGACTGCTTAGCGCCTTCATGAAGAATGGGGGCGTTTTTTTTGTTCAGTCCCTGCATTAACACTTCTTTAATTAACCGGAACTTTCTGATACAATTTGTTTAGGGTGTATCCCAATTCTATCAAAGGAGGGTTCAGAAGATGAGAAAACTCGCAGCTGTTCTTTTCGTGCTACTTCTAGTCTTATCTTTTGCAAGCGCAAAGTTGGTGATTTGGTCCTCTGAGAACCAGATCCCTGCACTTGAGAAGTTGGCGGCAGATTTCGAAAGTGACTATGGAATTCAAGTGGAGATTCAGCAGGTGAACTTTGGCGACATAAAGTCCAAGTTCCTTACCGCAGCTCCCGCAGGCGAGGGCCCCGACATCATAGTAGGCGCACATGACTGGGTTGGTGAACTCGCTATCAATGGCCTTATCGAACCGATTCCATTTCTTCCCGAAGCCGATCAGTACTACGATGTCACTCTAGATGCCTTCAGCTACGGCGGAAACCTCTACGGTGTCCCCTATACTGTTGAGGCGATTGCAATCATCTACAACAAGGATCTCGTATTCGAAGCACCGAAAACAATCTCAGAGCTTGAAGAACTTGCTTTCGAAGCTGCAGATGATGAAGTCGTGGGCCTGATCTACGCAGTTGGGGATTTCTATCACTCCGCACCTTTCATACTGGGAAGAGGCGGCTATATCTTCAAGGAGACTGCTGCGGGTCTTGATGTAACCGACATAGGCCTGAACAACGAGGGTGCGATTGCAGGCGGAAACCTCATCAAATCTTGGTTCGACAAAGGTCTAATTCCTGGCGGTCCAAATTACAACCTGATGGACTCTTTGTTCAAAGACGGACTGGCCGCATTCATTATTAACGGCATATGGGCAACCCCAAGTTACCGCGATGCGGGTATCGACTACGCGATTCTTCCTTTCAGCGAAATCACATTCGACGATGGGACAACTCCGAGACCATTCGTTGGAGTACAGGGCTTCATGATAAACTCAAAGTCTCCGAACAAGCTTGAAGCCACTGAATTCGTAGTGAATTACATCGGCAGCTTCGACGGCCAGTACGGAATGTTCCTCGGAGAGAGAAGAGGTACGGCAAGAGCCGACGTGTTTGCATTTATTGAAGCGGACGCCGGTCCAGAGCTGTATGATGTTTTACAGTTCTCCAAGAGCGCTTCAGTAGGAACACCAATGCCAAACGTTCCGGAAATGGCGAGCGTATGGGGAGCAATGGGCGATGCACTTGGCCTTATTATCAACGGTCAGGATACAGTGGAGAACGCTTTCAATTCTGCAGTAGAGAAGATCAAGACTACAATTGGAAACTGATTGTTCTCTCTTGACTTATCCACAAATCTTAATTTTGTTAGACTGAGCGCGGGAGACTCCCGCGCTCTGGTTTAACTGTCTGGAGGGATTACCTTGAGTGGAAGACGATTTGTAATCTTTCTCTTTTCTCTCGCTATCCTCGCAATATTCAATGCCTTTTCTCTATGGAGCATATATCTGTTATTTGCCGATGGGAATTTCGGCTTGATGGTAACAATGGTCATCCTGACTCTGCTAATTGATATAATTGCGTTGAATCCAAAGGGTTACCCGTACAGATATATGATTCCCGCAATGATATTGCTTTTCATTCTCACGCTATATCCAATGTACTACACTTTCAGAACTGCCTTCACTAATTACGGAACCGGGCATCTATTCACAAGGCAGCAGTCAATTCAAAAGCTCCTCAGCGATTACTTCTACATCCCGGAAAACCCCGAGGAATTCGAGTTTTCCATCTTTATCGAGCTCGACAACTATAGCCCCACAGACAGATTCATAACTCTTCTGAAGTCGAAGACGGATGGAGAGATGTATGCCACTCTTAGGCCTCAGGTAGTAAGCAGAGATGCATCGGGGAACATCACACTGGCCACCGCCAAGATGTTGGAGATAAAATCGGACAGTTTCGTTATCGGCGGGGTGAACTACACTCTTTCACGCTCTCCGGATGACCGAATCCTGGCTATCCTATCTGATGCCGGTGCAAGGTATATATACTTTTATTCTCCCCAAGACACCTCCACCAGGCCGAACGCTCCCTTCTACTTCAGCGAAATAAGAGGAGTGTGGCTCCGAAATGCCGAATTTACAGACTCGGAGGGTAACCAGATAAGACTATTCCCAAACTCTCTTTACACAACCTTTGCCACCACTGAAAGGAAGTATGCGTTAAGGACTGAGACTTCATTCTCCGCCGGAAGAGCCATTCAGGAGACCGTTGTCTATAACAGGCAGACGGGAAGGACCTTGATCGAGGAGAGTGGCTTTTTCTATGATATCGACGCAAATGGAAACGAGTTCATAGTTGAGGGCTACATATCTGACGTTGGTTTTTGGAACTTCGTTAGGATGTTCCAGGATCCGAAGATAAGGGACCCGTTTTTTCAGGTATTCGGCTGGACGTTTACCTGGGCCGGACTTAGCGTTCTCTTCTCATTCGTAATTGGCCTGGCGCTGGCAATCACACTGAATGATCGGAGACTTAAGGGAAAGAAGATTTACAGAACACTGCTCATCATTCCCTGGGCCGTACCTGCCTTTATCTCTGCTCTTGTATGGAGAAATGGCTTCTTCAACGAAACCTATGGAGTTCTGAATAGGTTCATTGTTCAGGGACTCTTTGGGCTTGAACCAATAAAGTGGCTGAACGATGCCTTTTGGGCCAAGGTTTCAGTCTTGATTGTCAATACATGGTTGGGCTTCCCGTACATGATGACAGTAAGCCTCGGTGCTTTACAGAGTATTCCCGAAGAGTTTTATGAGGCCTCATCGATCGATGGTGCAACGAGACTCCAGAGATTCAGAATGATTACCTTCCCCCTGTTAATGGTTACTGTTGCACCTTTGCTTGTCGGCAGCTTTGCCTTCAACTTCAACAACTTCACCGGCATTTATCTGGTAACCCAAGGTGGACCCGCAATTCCTGGAGCTTCGACACCCGCTGGGGCAACTGATATCTTGATCTCATACACTTTTAAGCTGGCGTTTGAAGGGAGAGGTCAGGACTTTGGCTTTGCCAGTGCCATTTCGATTATCATATTCATAATCGTCGCCGGCTTCAGCTGGATAAACTTTAAATTGTCCGGTTCCTTTGAAGAGGTGAGCAGATAATGGCCGTTGAGAGAAGAAAATACTGGTTAAGACACATAATCTTGATAGCTGTTGTCGTTGTGGTTCTCTTTCCAATGGTTTGGTTGATAAGCACTTCAATAAGACGTGACCAGGCAGCTTTCTCGTCAAGGCTCTTTTCAACCAGAGTAACTCTTCAACACTATAGGAACCTTCTTTTCCCGGAAAGAAGCGTAGGAAGGCTTGTTCTTGATCTCCAGAGTGCAACATACGCCACAGGAGACTACAGAGGGAAAAGCCAGGAGGATCTGAAGAATACAGTTGAGAAGTTCCTCACTAAATTCGATTCTCTTATGGATGAGAGCGAAGAAATGGTTAGGGCAGTCGAAGGCGGTACCGCTGCAATTGAAAGCAATCTGGTAGAAATGGAGAGCATGATAATCAAGGAAATGAATGAGCTGAGACTCAAAGACAAGGTCCTCTTCGAAGAGAGACTCAAAGAGATAGGTAGACTAGACGAACTGAAGACGGCCTACGCGGTAGGAGAAATTCTTCAAACTGCCTCTCCTTCACTTGAAGGAACCTATCCCTTCTACATCGGACTGCTTGGCGAAAGGTCATCACAAGTCATCGAGTCTCTCGAAGCTTACAGAAACCTGTACGAAGAGGTATTCCGTCATCGCGACGAGACGCTGCTAGCAATAGAAACCCTTGAATTTGAGAACAAGAAAGAAGTGGTGGAATCACTGAATTCTGTTGAAGATTACATATCTCTCTCTGGCATTGACTACTCTGAATGGCGAAGAGTTGAGTGGCTTCAAGTTATTAACAGATATCTAAGGGAGGTCGAATCTTCGATGCCCGAAGATCAAGCCTCCGAGCTCAACCGGATCAGGACAGGCCTATATGATTCCTTCAGATCTGCCGGTAACGCATGGGAAGCGGCAACTGCTTCCAGTGCAGCCCTTTCTGAAGAACTATCTTTCCTGGCGGAGACGGCCTTTGGAACCGACTACTATGAGTACCTGGCCGCAAATGAAAAGTTGGAAGCAATAAAAAAGAGCCTCGAGTCTACCGAAAAGGCTCTAGTAGTCTTAAATTTGGCATTAGGCGAACTAGAAGACTCTTTTGAAGTCGCATTTCCGACCATCGTGTCTGAAACTAGAAAACTCTCTTCCCTGATTCCACCGCTGCAAATGGTAATCAGTAAAGGCGCAGGTAATAGCACGGCTGTGGCTGAAGCAAAAGTCAGGTCATCACTCGAGAGAGTCGATTCAGCAAAGGAGACCATAGATCTTCTCCAGCAGCAGCTATCAAGTATGCAGAACGTCCGTGGGCTGATCACAAGTCTTTCCGATCTCTCGGATAAGATGGCCTGGTTCTCAGGCAATGGCGAAGCTCTCCTAAGCGCATCTGCAAACTCAGAAGTCTTAAAAGGAGCAGACGTGATAGACATAGCCCTGTCAAACTTGTCGAGGGTATTGCCTGTTCTTGAGATGAGTGTTGCAGAGTATATTGAGGTATCGGAGAGAACGATCGCTCTCACGACGGAACTGGAATCCCTGAAGAAAAGCATGGAAGACCTCGAGAACAGGATCTCTGAACTTCAAGAAGAAGCTGAGAGAGCAGAAAGAGAGCATGCAAAAGTCCTTGAGGCGATTAGTATACAAGCTGCGATGCTGTTTGTGGAGGAGGAAATAATCTCGCTGGAAGGCGCCAGAAATTATGTATCGAAGCTGTCTGATGTGCTGAACAACTACTTCAACATAAGAGCATCAACCCGTTACAGGACCCTTCTGTGGTACGATGATTTCATTCGGGCTGATTTGGAGGCAAAGGAAGGGACGGCTCTGCTGAATCAGCTAATCTCAACTATGAGATCGATGAAGGATGAACTTGCTTCCAAGGTAAACTACTACATCGATCTGAGATTCCTTGGGACTTCGGTAACTCTGGACGACTTCGGAAGGATGCAGGAGACTTACAATTCTCTCTTTCAGCAGGTTAACGCCAAGTACCAACGTGCATCCAGGCTAATATCCGATCTAATCGAGAAGCCCACAACCTATTCATCTCCATATGATGGCATATTGAAGGAGATAGACAGGGCCTTATTCAGAACAAATCAGATCTGGGCACAAAAAGAGAGTACTTATTTCTATTTCGTCAGGTGGCTTCTTAATTCAATAATCGTAGCACTTACTGTGTCGCTTATCAGCGTTGCCGTTGCAGCTCTCGCTGCGTATCCTTTCAGCAGAATGAGATTCCGTGGAAGGAAGCAAGGCTTGCTTGGCCTCCTCCTTATTCAGATGTTCCCTACAATAATGTTCATGGTGGCTCTCTACGCCTTGCTGCAGTTCATTGGAAGTTTAATTCCATTCCTGGGACTAAACACGCTTGGAGGCCTGATATTTGCTTATTCAGGAGGAATTGCCTTCAACATCTGGCTGATCAAAGGCTATTACGATACAATCTCTAGCTCTCTCGAAGAGGCAGCAATGATCGACGGGGCAACAAAATTCCAGGCCTTTTTAAAGGTGATTTTACCGCTTGCCAGACCGATTCTGGCTGTTGTGGCTATTCTGACGTTTATGAACATCTTCAACGAGTATCTGATTGCAAGGATAATTCTTCAGGACATGAACAAATGGACATACGCAGTTGGCCTTTGGCAGTTCTCGGGAAGATTCGAAACGAGCTGGGGCCCATTCACTGCCGCAGCGTTGATTGGAGCAGTTCCGATGGTCATATTCTTCCTCGTGTTACAGGACTACATCGTTGGAGGTTTGACACAGGGAGGAGTGAAAGAGTAACTTACCCTAAACTCGTCAGATTTGTGATGAGAGCTAGTTAATTTTCAGGAGCCCGTCCCTAAGCAACCGGGATCGGGCCCCTGAATTTCGAAGGTCGTGAGTATTTCGAACAGTGAATGTTGGGAGCGGAAAGACCTATGTCATATATAATTGAAGAGAAAGGATTCAGTACAGTTCTTTTGCTCACTCTGTTAGAGTGTAGATACTAGTAAGATAGGAATCTGTCGCGCTCAAGATCGTCCAGTTGGAAGGTGTTGCAGATGGAGTTCATTTATCCCAATTACGACAGAGGTTCAATAGTAAACCTATCAGCTGCCATTCTGAAGCACTTCGATGCTGAGATACCTTCAGGGGTGAAGGAGTATTGCTTCTCAGAACACGGAATTAGCATCGATGGAATAGATAAGCTAGTGGTATTCATAATCGATGCTGTTGGCTATTATAACTTGATGAAGGTCCTTGAGAAAAGCAGTTTCAAACACTTCTCTGTCGAAGATGTAAGAAGTCTGACTTCTGTCTTCCCTTCAACCACTTCCAGTGCTCTCACTTCGTTGTTCACGGCCACAACGCCTGGAGAGCACGGAGTACTCGGGTATCTTCTCAATATTCCAGAGTACGGCGGACTAGTGAATATGATCGAGTTGACTCCCTACACTCAGGATAGGGACAATCTCACCAGATTGGGCTTTGACCCTCTTAAGTACAATCNNTCAAAATCCAACTATCTTCGAATCTCTGAAGGAAGCTGGCGTAAGAGGTTATCATCTCACATCCAAGAGTTTCGTGAACACAGGACTGACGAGAATGCATTCCCGCGGAGGCATAGCCAGGGGTGTTCATGGATTGGGAGATATGTTCGAGGAACTCAATACCATCCTTGCTGCGGATGAATCCGAAAGTCTGACGGTCGTCTACTGGGGTCTTATCGATACTTACGGTCACAAGTACGGTCCAAACTCCCTGTCGTATATTTCGGAGACCGCAATACTGTTCTCCGCAATTGAAAAGTTTTTCGAAGAGAGGGTGCAACAAGACACGGCATTATTGATCACTGCCGATCACGGTCAAATCGAAACCCCTTGGGAGCAAGAGATCTGGTGGTCAAAGTTCGACGATATCTTCGATGAGATGTACTCCATGCCGGGAGGTGAACAGCGCATGTCCTACATATATTCTCTCGATAAAGAAAAAACAAGAAAGAAGATGGAAGAGCTTTTTGGAGATTCTATTGAGATCATAGAGCCATCCCATCTTGATGAAATAAAGCTCTTCGGCAGGCCTCTGAGCAATTCTTTCAGGAAGAGGATAGGTGAGCTCATTACCGTATCCAAGGACGACTCATCATTGTGTTTCAAATACACAGGTCAGGAACACTCGCTCAAAGGAAGGCACGGAGGTTTGACGAAGGAGGAAATGAACGTCCCTCTAATACTTCTGAGAAGGGATTAGTGGCTTTTTTCAGTCTTTCTATTTTCCCAGTTTATTTCGGCGATTGACTTCTGCAAGTATATCGGTTTAAGGTCAGAATAACGTATGAACTCTCCTGCAGCAAACTTCTCAACTGCGATTTCTCTCATCGCTGAGGGGTCCTGATGTCTCACTTCACTGCAATCAAATCTTTCGAAGGCCTGTTCTATCTCACCGTCAAAGAAGAGTTTCGTCCCTGACAAGTCGATCGCGGAGACTAACTCGGCGGTACTACTGAACTCAGTTTCTCTGACCGGCACTCTCTCTCTATATTCTCTCCAGTAATAGTGTCCCTCTCTTCCGCGTCTCAGGACAATGAATCTCTCATCATCGATCGAGCTTGCCAGTACATCAAGAGAGTTAAAAGGAACTACGCGGATATTATACGGAAAGGCGATACCTTTGGCTGTTGCAATGCCTACTCTCAAACCCGTAAGGGAACCGGGACCAACACCGACCCCGATGAAGTCGAGTTTCGGGACCTCAATCTTGAGATTCTCTATCGCCTGCTCTACCATTACGGCTAACAAAGAGCCAAATTTGTCGATTTCTCGAGCCTTTATCTCCATCTCTCCCCTGCCATTACATGCCGAGAGAAGAAGAGTTCTAGAAGAAGTATCGAAAACTATATACTTCATCGCATCTCCTCAGCTGAGATTCTTGAAGCCTTCACCGAAGACCTCGGCATTGTTCACAATTATCACAAAAGCTCGTTTGTCTGTGGCCTTCACTATATGCCTTAACTGCCCAATCTCTCTTCTTCTTATTGATACCATCAAAACAGGTCTATCTTCTCCGGAAAAGCCGCCCGTCGCCTTAATCATCGTCGTGCCACGCTCCATTTCCTCAATAATTCTCTTCTTTATTGAATCACTTTCCACGCTAATAATAAAAGCCGTTCTTGTGTTGCCGATACCCTCGATTATCCCATCTATTGTCTTGCTTGTAGTGAAAATCGTTATTATTCCGTACATTGCTGCGATAGGTCCGAATACGACAATGGCAAGCATTGTGATTAGTGAATCGCTTATTAACAGACCCGTTCCTGTGCTGAAATTCAGATACTTTGAGAAGATCATAGCAAGTATATCTGTTCCTCCAGTGGAAGCACCGCGCCACAACACCAAGCCCATGCCGGCACCAGCAATAACGCCACCGTAGATTGCCACCAGCAGAAACCCGTCTTGTGTAGAAGAAGCATCGAAAATCGGGAAGTGCAGCTTCTGAAGAAGATCAACCGTTATGGACATCAGTACCGCCGAGTAGATCGACTTTATTCCAAAACCTACTCCCAGAATCACGAATGCGATAATAAACAGAGCTAGGTTATAAACGAACATCTGAGCTCCGACCCAGAAACCGAAGACCCTGTAGATAATTATTGCAAGCCCACTTACGCCGCCGGCGATAATGTTGTTCGGAATCATAAACGAAACAATTGAAACAGCAGTCAGTATAGAACCGACCGTAATCAGGAAGTAGTCAGCGAATACCTTCCTATTCACTTCACTCTACGACCCTTGAGTTTTTCAGTTTTGCGATTTGCTGTAGGAGCTTCTTCTCTTTGCTTGAAGGCTTGCTAATATTCACCCTCACCGTTACGAGAAGATCTCCACGCCTATTGCCGGAAACACTAGGAACACCAAGGTTTTTCATCCTGAATACCGTGTTTGGACTAGTTCCCGCCGGGATCCTAAGGGTCTCCGTACCTCCTTCGGGAAGGGGTATCTCAACCGTGGTGCCTAGTGCGCTTTCAACATAGTCTATCTCCTTGGTAATATACAGATCGTTTCCACTACGTCTGAACTCCGAAGGCATTTCGACTCTTACACTTACGTAAAGGTCTCCGTACGGACCTCCATTCTGCCCTGAATTCCCGTGACCGCCAATTCTAAGAGTTGCTCCATTCTCAACTCCTGCAGGTATCGCAACGCTCACCTGGTGTCTCTCCTTCACGTAGCCTCTGCCGCTGCACTGACCGCAGCGCTTATCGATTATCCTTCCCGTTCCGTTGCAGGTATTGCAGGCATGAGTGTTGCTGAACATCCCAAAGAAAGATCTATGCTCCTCTTTCACATAACCGCTTCCATTGCAGGTAGGACATGTCTTGAAACTCGTGCCGTCTTCGGCACCCGTTCCTTTACACTTGTGACAGACCTTATTCCTGTCATACTCAAGTATCACTTTCTTTCCAAGTATTACGTCTTTCAAATCTATGGCAACCGAAGCATGAATGTCCTCTCCCCTAACCGCTCTTGGACCCTGGGATCTGGAACTCGTACCTGACCTGCTCCCTCCAAAGAAGACATCGAAGACATCCTGAAAATCGCCGAACATATCGTCGAAGTTTCCTCCAGCGCTTCCAGGAGTTCTTCCAGAACCACGGCTATAGGAGGAAGGATCTCCCACATATCCGAAGCGGTCGAACATCGCACGCTTTTCTTTGTCGGACAAGACCTCATAGGCCTCCTGAATCTCTTTAAATTTCGCTTCGGCATCCTTCTTGTCTGCACCTTTGTAAGCATCAGGATGCCATTCCTTGACGAGTCTTCTGTAAGCCTTCCTTATATCTTCATCAGACGCATTTCGTGAGACTCCTAGAATCTCATAATAGTCTTTTCTTGATTGAGCCATCTACATCACCACCGAATGCTCTTATTCAGACTCGGAAGAGTTGTTTATGGCAACAACGACTCTTGCAGGTTTGAGAACCTTGCCGTTAAGATAGTATCCATGTTCGACGACATCATGAATCGCCATATCGGGAACATCGTTTGAAGTAATCGTCTCTTCAACTTCATGAGCGAAAGGATCAAAGGGCCTGCCCACCTCGGGGATTATCGGGGATAGCCCTTCGTCGAACATGAGCTTTTCAATGGATTTATGAATAAGCCTGACACCAGAAATGAACCCTTTCCTGGTCCCTTCTGCGTTTCGCAGAGCGCGACCAAGATTATCATAGATTTCTATGATTCTAAGGATCATCCTCTCTTTGTATCTTTTTGTAACCTCCTCCGACTCACGAATAAGAGCATTTCTATAGTTGATGAATTCCGATCTCAGCCTGGAGTTTTCATCTTTGAGAACCCTTATTTCATTCTTAAGACTCTCCACTTCATCTATTTCAAGCTCCTTTTCTTGTTTTTGTACGTCTTCCAACTTAGTTTCTTCCTCTTTTACTTCTTCCGACACATTTGGTTCATTCTCTTCTTGTATCGAGCCACCCTTTTTCTCTAGATCCTCGAGATTCTTGGTGTTCTTGTCCTCCAACATAGTTCACTCCTCCTATCTATTCGAAAAAACCTCTGACAATCTGTTAATTGAGAAGTCGAGATAGGCATTTACCTTCTCATAGTAAGTCAGCTTAGGCGAGATAACGAATACACTACCAATCTTCTCATCGTTTCTGGAATAGGGAGATACAAATACTGCAAAGTTTCTGAGCTCCTCTCTGCCCACTTCCTCACCTATGAAAACCCTTTGATCATAAACATCGCCAAAGGAGTTAAGCAATATCTCAAGATTTCTCGGATTCTCAACCGATCTTACGAGTCCGGAAATATCGGCAGAGTCCAGAAGATCGTTTGAAATTATGAACTCCAGGCCATATTTGTAGTACTTCTCTTCGTTCTCCTTATCAAAGATACTCTGAAGGAAATTTATTATGTCTTGCAATCTCCTATCATGCCACTGATCGTACCTCAGTTCAACGTCTCTTATTCCCTTTCTTATTTCCCCGATTGTCTTTCCTACGACTGCCATGTTCACGTACTTCTGGAAGCTGTCTATATCGAATTCACTAGCTCCAAGGAAGACTGTCGTATTTAAACTGACTCCAAGATCGGTTACAATGGATACATTAAGATAACCCTCGGTTATCTTCGAGATCGAAACGCTGTTCACCAGCAGTCTGTCAAACTTCGGCTTCTCAATGACCACAAAACCCGATACAGCACGTGCCAGAATTCTGGTCATTCCCTGAAGAAGATGCTCAACATCACCTACAGTGCTGGTCTGTCTTATTGCAATTGCTACATTGCTTTCTTGAAGATCCTCGGTGATCGTTTTCACTGAATCGAGATAGAACCTTAAGCCCTTGTCGGTCAAAATCCTGCCTGCTGAAGTATGAGGCTGATAGATGTAACCTAAAAACTCCAGCTTTCGCATGTCGTTTCTTACCGTCGCAGAACTATACTTAAGGTTAGAGTGCTCCAGAACCTGCTTTGAACTCACAGGTCTTCCAGAAGCTATGTATTCTCTCGAAATACAATAAAGCACTCTTATCTGCCTTGGATTCAATTCTGGACCACCTGTACGTTTTTTTGACACCTAGCACTCCCTCCCATAGACTGCTAATAAATGTTACCATATGCCGCCTCTGTTGTCAACTTCAGAGACCGATGATACAATCTATAAGAGCGAAAGGGGTGTGATCAATGAGGTTATCTCAGGTCATAGAACTCCTCGGTAACAGTGTTCTTCAGGTTGTGAATCCCGGCAATACAGATCCGGAATTTGATCATATCGAGAGTGACTCACGTGTTCTTAGAGAGAGAAACCTCTTTGTATGCATNNAAGGGTTCGAGCTTTGATTCACACCTGGTAGTGAGGGAGCTTCAGAGAAGGGGCGCAGTCGCTCTGATAGCGGAGCTGCCGATTGAAGACGAGGAAGTCGTCGTTCCGATTGTTTACGTGAAGAGTTCTCGTCTTGTTGAAGCACTACTTACCATGGAGGAGTACAGCCATCCTTACAGAAAACTCACTACTATCGGTGTAACTGGCACAAACGGGAAAACAACAATTACAACTCTCATCTATCACGTTCTCTCTTCCTTTGAGAGAAAGGCATCTTTAATCGGCACCGTTAGAAATGTGGTTGGCGAGAGCGTTTACTCAAATCCAAAGAACACCACTCCGGGACCTGTAGAACTCGCTAAGCTTCTCCAACTGTCGGCGGAGAAGAAGAGCGAATACTTCATTATGGAGGTCTCATCACACTCTCTTTCGATGAACAGGGTCGAAGGTATGCGTTTCGATGTCGGGATAATCAGCAATGTTACGAGAGATCATCTAGATTTCCACCCAACTTTCGATGATTACTATAGATCAAAGATGAGACTGTTCTCGTTGTTGAAGACAAATGGAATCGCCATTGTAAATGGAGACAAGATAAACATTGCAGATATCCATATAGCTAGAAACAGAATAACAACCTACGGATTTGGCGATGAATCAGATTACAGAATCGAGAATCTCGATATATCGAGGACGGGGATGGACTTCACCATACAGACTCCATACGGTTCTTCCCATAGAATATATTCGAGATTGATCGGCGAACATAATGCTTACAATATTGCAGCAGCAGTAGCAACTCTAAACTCACTGAATTACGACCTCGACCACATCGCTAAAGCCATTTCTTCCTTTGGAGGGGTACCGGGGCGATTCGAGTTTGTTGAGGAGGCTACCAAATATGGCTTCGATGTGGTAATAGACTTTGCCCATACGCCAGATGCTCTCGAGAAGCTTCTTAAGACAGCGAGAAGACTGACTCCCGGAAGAGTAATCCTGGTATTTGGTGCTGGCGGGTCGGCCGATAAGGGGAAGCGACCGCTGATGGCAGAAG
Organism: Mesotoga sp. UBA5557; assembly: GCF_002425715.1. NCBI lineage: Bacteria > Thermotogati > Thermotogota > Thermotogae > Kosmotogales > Kosmotogaceae > Mesotoga > Mesotoga sp. UBA5557. The sequence continues at coordinate 26,763 of NZ_DIMV01000027.1, read as the reverse complement.
TATCTTCGAAGTTCAGCGATGTGGTTATACTCACTTCTGACGATCCGAAACTCGATGATCCCACCGAGATTCTTAGCGATCTCGAGAGCGGGGTAGACAAGTTCAAACCTTATCTCGTCATTCCCGATAGACGGGAAGCTATATCAGTTGCTCTCACCCTAGCAAACCGCCAGGATATGGTCTTGATAGCAGGACGTGGTCACGAAGACTTCCAGATTCTGCGTGACAGGAAGATCCCCTTCAACGACAAACAGGTCGTAAAAGATATTCTAGAAAGTAAGTTTCGGAGGCACATCAAGAAGTGATTCCAACATCGGTAATTGAAGAACTCTTGAGTTACTCGGAAGATAGTCGAATTGCTCTCGATTCCAGAAAGGTGTCTGCCGGAGACGTCTTCGTCGCGATAAAGGGAGATATAGCCGATGGAAATGATTTCGTTGAAGACGCATTATCTGCTGGCGCGACTCGCGTTTTTTCGAACAGACCGTGCGCGGATCCTAGAGTGATTACGGTTCATGATACGGTTGAGCTTCTTATGGAAGCGGCTAAGGAAGTCATGTCGCGCTCGCACCTCAAGAGCAGAATAGCGATAACCGGCTCCAACGGAAAGACCACGACGAAGGAAATCACAGCCTTTCTTCTTTCACAGCTTGGAAAGACCTTCAAAACGGCCGGCAATCTCAACACAGAGATAGGCTTGCCTCTCTCCTTACTTGAAAACAGGAGGGAGCTGCTATCGGCTAAATATGGGGTTTTTGAACTAGGTACCAATGCCAAAGGAGACATAAGAAAACTTGTGGATCTTGTTGAACCGAATCTTTGCGTTCTTCTAAATGTCGGCACGGCACACGTTGGAAACTTTGGAGGAATCGATGAACTGCTTGAAGAGAAGTTGTCAATCTTCGAATCAGGAAAGCTCTCTAGAGCTGTTTTGGGCGGAACCGACGAAAGATTGAGGAAATTCGCCGCCGATATGCCTGTTGAAACTCGTCTCTTTGGAAGGCATGACGCAGACTTTTCCATAGTAGACTTCTCTTACGACAGTGGCGAGACTTTGCTTCATTTCGACTGCGAAGGCGATAGATTCGTCCGACTTAAAGGTATCTGGAGTCTTGGACAGTTGATGGATCTGGGGGCCGCTTACCTAGTGGCTAACTTTGAAGGCCTCGAAGAACCTTCAATCTTCCTGAGCGATTACAAGTCTCCATTCAGAGATCGTTTCAGCGTCGAACACCTTCATGGAATAACTCTGATCAGCGATTTCTACAACAGCAGCCTCGAATCTTGGGAGTCGGCAATTGTCTCTATAGAGAAGCTCAGTCACTCCCGAAAAATCGCTGTAGCCGGCTCTATACTGGAGCAGGGCGAAGAAGAAGCTAATACTCACGAAAAGCTTGGCAGATTGCTGGGGAAGTTCGATATGACGATTCTTTTCAATCACGACAAAGCGATTGAGGCTGCATCGAAGTATGTAGAACCCTCGCTAATTACTGACAGTGTTGAACAGTTAGCCGAATGGCTATTCGAGAACGTAAGAAAAGGGGACCTGGTTTTTCTCAAGGCTTCAAGGGCAGTAGCCCTGGAAAGAGTGCACAAAGCGTTTGTCGAGATGATGAGAAATGTATAGGGAAGCCCTTTCCTTTCTCCTGGCATTTCTGCTGGCAGCTATTGTCATTGAGCCTTTCAAGAGATATCAAAGGAAGAAGAAAATAGGTCAGTACATTCGAGAAGAAGGACCGGACCTCCATAATTATAAAACGGGAACACCAACCGCCGCCGGAATTGTCTTTCTTCCTATTGCTCTTGCAATTTCCGTCATATTTGCCTTTAGGATAGAGGTTTTGCTGGTTGTTCTTGCCGGCGTTTTATTTGGCCTGATAGGTCTCGTGGACGATGTCTCTAAGATCGTTAAGAAGAACGCATCCGGTTTGAGTGGCAAGAAGAAGTTGTTGCTCCAATTGGCTTTTGCATCAGCCATAGTCTTGCTCATTCAGCTTATCAATCCCCATACTCACATGGCGGTTCCACTTTTAGGAGAGATAGATTTTGGCCTCGCCTACTATCCAATATCGACCGTGGTAATTGCTGGAATGAGCAATGCAGTTAACCTTGCTGACGGGGTAGACGGGCTGGCAGGTTCTATGTACATATTCTCGCTCGCTCCTATGATGCTTCTTCCAGTTTGGCAGAATGGGATAATCGCACCGATTTGCGGTGCACTGGCAGGATTTCTGTGGCACAACTGGTTTCCCGCCACGGTTTTTATGGGCGACACAGGGTCGATTTCTCTCGGAGCAATGATAGCCGTGATGTTCGCATTGGACGGACGGGAAGGCTTCCTTCTCTTCTTCGGTATGATGTTCCTCGTAGAGATGTTTAGCGTGATTATTCAGGTGTTTTCATTCAAAGTCTTCGGGAAGAGAGTGTTCAGAATGTCTCCAATACATCATCACTTCGAACTGCTCAATTGGAAGGAAAGCAAAATCGCTTTCAGGTTTTCATTGATCGCTTTTATTGGTGCAGTCTTCGGTCTGCTCTCATGGTAGGTGAATAGTTTGCTTGAAGGAAGAATCGGTCTTGTGGGATTTGGCGTCTCAAATCAGGCGCTTCTGAGAAGGTTATTAGAAGATAAAGATCCTCTCTCTTTGTTCGTCTCCGACAACGGTAATATTGGGGATGAAGGAAAGAGAATACTGAAAGAGAATCTTGTGGAGTATGAAGAAGGCGGACATACGGAAAGATTGTTCAGCTGCGATACTTTCGTGGTTTCACCTGGTATATCGCCCTTTTCCGATGTCGGCAAAAGGATAATTGACTCTGGAAAGCTCTTCACTACAGAACTCGAAATCTCCCTTGACCGACTGTGGTCAAAACCAAGAGGGACGGTCATTGGCGTAACCGGAACAAATGGAAAGTCGACAACCGTAACGATGCTGAATCACATTATCTCCGGAAAGAATAAGAAGGTCTTTCAGGGCGGGAACCTCGGAAACCCTCTTGCAGGAGTGAAAGACGACTTTGATTACTATATTCTGGAGGTGAGCTCCTTTCAGCTAAGATGGTTTGCGGAGGAAAAAATACGGTTCCACCTGTCCGCTATAATAAACCTAGGAGAGGACCATCTAGACTATCACAGGAGCATTGACGATTACTTCAAGTCGAAGTTGAGAATTGCAAGAATGACTGAAGGTTTCACTCTACTGCCGAAGGCAGTAGTCGACAGTCAAAAGGAGAATCTTGCCGACTGCAAGCTCATGCCTTTCTCTACTTCCTGCGAAGCAGACAACTGCTTCGACAGGGAACATTTAGTGGTAGCCGGAGTGCCGTTTGAGACTTCATCCCTTCCGTTCACCGGACTGCACAACTATGAAAATTCTCTTGTAGTTCTCATGATCTCACGACTCATTGGGCTGTCTGCAGAAGATGTTTTTGAAGAGCTGAGAAGCTATTCATTTCTCTCCCATAGACTTCAGCTGGTAAGAGAGTTTGAAGGAGTGAAGTACTACGACGATTCGAAGGCGACCAACGCCCACGCAGTCAGTGCCGCTCTCAGGAATTTCGAACTGTCGAAAACAATTCTGATTCTCGGGGGTCAGGAGAAGGATGAGACGTACATCGAGTTGATCGAACAGCTTGGTCAACTTAAGCACGTAGTAATGCTGGGAACCTCAATGAAGATATTATCTGCTAAACTTCAAATGAGAGGAATACCGTTATGCATTGCAGGAAACATGGCAGAAGCAGTTGGTATTTGCAGAAGGTTAGCACTCTCAGGCGATAGCGTAGTACTGAGTCCGGCCGGTTCAAGCTTTGATCTTTACAAGAACTATGCAGAAAGAGGAAATCATTTCAGAGAGATAGTCAGTGCATTGGAGTAGTCATGAAGAGAACTTATCTGTTACTGGCACTGTATAGTAGCGTCTTTATTATCTTTGGATTTGTGTTCATTTACAGTGCCGGAATAAGTATGGAGGCAAGACATCCGGGAGTGACTGCTTCGGAGTTCCTTGAGAGGCAGCTGATAGCTTTTGCAATAGGTCTGGCCGGCGCGTTGATAATCATCTACATGAAAGGCTCCTGGCATTTTAAGAGGGCCTTCACGGTTTATTACCCGCTTACACTTATACTGCTTGTCGCAGTTCTCTTCTTTCCCGATAGGGGCGGCTCAAACAGGTGGATGGAAATCGGAAGTTTCTCGCTTCAAATTTCGGAATTTTCGAAGATCTCCTTGCTGATAGTTCTAGCTAGATACTTCGGAGGGTTGAAGAAAAGGAACTTGGTGACGACGTTCTTGATTCCGCTGGGAATCCTTGCGCCAATCGCTATGCTCGTGTTTATAGAACCCGACCTCTCCACAACTGGGATACTGGTTGCGATCACTCTTGTTATGATGATAATCGGAGGAATAAAGCTGCGCTATATTGCGCTTGCGTTGATCTTTGTGGTTATACTGGTGCTTGTTCTCTACAGCGGAGGGTTTATAGAGGATTATCAGATTCAAAGAATAACCTCTTTCCTTAGTTCGATTACCGGTGAGGAACATGAGCAGGTCTCATATTCGCTGATGGCGATTTCATCCGGGGGCCTCACCGGAAAAGGGTTGGGAATGGGGCTTGTCAAGTATTACCTGCCGGTTAGCTACTCCGACTTCATATTCGCCGTCATTGGAGAGGAACTTGGCCTGTTAGGTCTTCTCTTGCTGATGTTCGCATATGTGGGGTTCATAAGGGAATTAATAGTTGCTGGCTTGAAGGGCTCCACTGCTCTCGAGGGGAAGCTTTACATAGTTGGGTTTGCACTATACGTGATGATTCAGGCTACAATCAATATTGCAGTCAATCTCGGACTCTTTCCTCCAACAGGTGTCACGCTTCCATTCGTTAGCGCGGGCGGTTCCTCGATAATGTCTCTGATGATAGGATACGGTCTTGTCTTCTCTATACTAATAGAGTCTAACGAAGAAAGGGAAAGAGAAGATGAAGAAGCTTAGGGTAGCTTTCTGCGGGGGAGGCACTGGCGGCCACTACTATCCCGCCGTTGCCATTTTGCATGAGCTTAGCAAATCTAGAGAGCTCGATCTGCTGTATTTCACAGTCTCAGGAAAGATCGACGACAGGAACGTCGAACAGGACTTCCCCGGGGCTAAGAGAGTACCTCTTAGGCTGACAGGCCTGAGAAGGCCACTCTACAATCCGGCAAATGCCGGAATACTTTTCTCCCACTTCAATACTGAACGCTACGTGAAGAGGCAGCTAAGCGAATTCTCTCCTGAATTTCTTTTCTCAACGGGAGGCTATGTATCCTACCCAGTTGTGAAGGCCGCTCATCAACTTGAGATACCGGTTTTTATTCACGAACAAAACTCCGTAGTCGGAATCGCAAACAAGAGGCTAGCCAAGTACGCAAGGCTCTTCTTCATCTCTTTTGAGGAAAGCAGGCAGGCTCTTGATATTCCCCAAGAGAAGATCGTGTCTTCGGGAAACCCGGTAAGGGAAGCAAGAGCCTCGAGAAGCGAAGTCTTCAAGAAATTCAGTCTTTCAGAGAAAAGTCCACTCATTGTCGTATTAGGTGGAAGTCTTGGATCAGAGACCATAAACAAGGTATTTGAGGAGCTTTACTGTGGAATGAGAGAGAGAAAGAAGGAATTGTCCTTTGTTCACTCGACAGGTAACGATGAGACGGCTTTCTCACTACGAAGATTTCCATTTGTACGTCCTTACGCTTATATAGAGAACCTTACAGATGTAATAGCCTGTGCGGATCTTGTCGTGTCAAGAGGTGGGGCAACCACTATCGCAGAGCTACAGTATTTCGGAAGAAAGGGTATAATTATTCCGTGGCCCGGCGCATCTGAAAATCACCAGTTTCATAACGCGCTCTCTCTGGAAAGAGTTGGACTGGGTTATGTTATACTGGAAGAGAAATTGACCTCCGCAGCTTTGGGCATTGCAATAGACGAAATGTTGCAAAAGGAAATCAGTTACAAACCTCCAAGAAGACCAGTTGAGATTGTGTTGGATAATATACTCCGGGAGGAATCGATTTGAAATATCACTTTATTGGCATTGGCGGAATTGGCATGAGCGCTCTGGCAATGCACTTAGCATCTGAGGGTAACCAGGTTAACGGATCGAACTATGAAGAGAATGAAAGAGTAGATTACCTTCGGTCGAAGGGCGTGAGTGTTTTCATTGGTCATTCCTATGAAAACCTTGAAAGTCCTGATATCGTTGTAAGAACAACGGCTATAAAACAGGGCAATCCGGAACTGGTCAAGGCGATTTCGAAGAGTATTCCAACAATATATCGAATGGAGCTGCTTAAAAGCCTTCTTTCAAGAAACACCTCTCTCTGCGTAACGGGAACCGACGGGAAGACTACCACTACCGCTATGGTATCCAAAATACTTGTCGACTCGGGAAGGGACCCCACCGTCTTTTTGGGGGGAATCAACCCTCTCTTGAACGATGGGAACTACAGAAAAGGAAATGGTATTACAGTTACTGAGCTAGACGAAAGCGATGGCTTCTTTGCTTCCTTCAAGCCGGACTATGCGATTATCACCAACGTTCGGGGCGACCATCTCGAACACTATGATAATTCATTTGACAATCTCAAAAGCCACTTCAGATACTTTTCCAGAGGTGTCCGTAAGTTGCTCGTGACAAATGCCGATGACCCCGTCTCCGAAAGGATATTCAAGGGAAGTCTCACTTTCGGGAGAGACAGAGGGCATTATCGCTTTTCGGATAGGATAACAGGAATAATGAATCAGACTTTCAGATGCTGGAAAGGCGATACTGATCTCGGCATTTTCAAACTGATGATCCCGGGCGAGTACAACGCTTACAACGCCACAGCAGCCGTTGCCCTAACTCATGAAATGGGAGTCCCAATTGAGTCGATCCGAAGCTCTGTAGAGTCTTACAGATCTGTCGACAGAAGGTTCACATTCAGAGGTCTCGATGATTTCAGGAACCTTTTTTTCTTTGACGACTACGCACATACTCCAGATGAAATAAGCAGCACAATTAGAGGTGCTCGAGAATTCTTCCCCGGGAAGAACGTTGTCGTCGTCTTCCAACCTCATAGATACTCCAGACTGGTCAGAGAAAACGGTCGTTTCGCAATGTCACTCAAGGAGGCTAGTGAAGTCTGTGTTTACAAGCTCTACGAAGCTTATGAGAAGGGGGAGTATGCGATAGATGAGACCGAAGTTCTGAAGGGTCTCAGCAGCTACGGAGTTCCGGCGGTCCATGCGGTAAACTACACCGAGATACTCGAATGGCTAGAAAAGAAGAGAGACGCAGTAGTACTCTTCCTTGGAGCGGGCGACATCACAGAGGCATCAAAAATGAGCGCTCTCAAACTCTGTGAAGCACATTAGCAACGTTTAGGGTTTGGCAAACGGCACAACCGGTACAATGTGCCCATCTGCAATCGTCTGTAGTTTCTCCTCTCAGTGCTTTCTCGAATTCATCAATGAGAAACTGTTTCGAAATACCAACTGAAATGTGTTCCCAGGGAAGATCCTCTTCAAGGGTGAATCCTTTCATATAACTTTCAACATCTATTCCAGCATCTGCAAAGGCCTGCTGCCACAATGAGGCATCGAACTCTTCATTCCATTCATCGAAGATTGCTCCCGATCTGTAAGCCCTAAATACTGCTTCACCGACCTTTCTGTCTCCTCTGCTGAGAACTCCCTCGACCGTACTGCCGGAAGGATCATGGCTGCTGAACTGGATTCCTCTTCCGGAAACCCTTCTGAGAATACGAAGTTTTCTCTCTGCTTCCTCTCCGTTTATCTGTTTAGAGAACTGGAACGGAGTATGTGGCTTTGGAATAAAGATAGCCGCAGAAACTGAGACCTCTCTGAAACCGACCGCTTTAACACGTCTCGCGAGCCTAACAATCTCCTGTAAATCTTCATCTGTTTCTGTGGGAAGCCCTATCATGAAATACAGCTTCACTCTCTGCCAGCCGCTGTCTTTTGCCGCTTTCACTGCAGACATAAGATCGTCTTCCGAAACGTTCTTGTTAATCACGTTTCTCAGTCTTTGAGAACCGGCTTCGGGGGCGAAAGTCAAACCCGTCTTCCTTATCGAAGCAATCTTTGAAGCTATCTCAACTCCAAAGGAGTCTATCCTGGTGCTGGGCAAGGAAAGTGCAACTCTCTCGGGTTCGAGCAAAGGAAGAACCTCTTCTGTCAGAACATCGATCGAGGAGTAATCCATAGTGGACAACGAGAGAAAAGAAACTTCTTCATAACCTGTAGCTCCCAGGACTCTCTCCACAGATTTTTTGAGTTCCTCTACAGCTCGCTCTCTGACAGGTCTATAGATCATACCTGCCTGGCAGAATCTACAGCCCCGATTACAGCCTCGCATTACCTCCATAACAGCCCTGTCGTGTACAGTTTTCATATAAGGGACGATGGGCTTGCCGTCAATCTCATAGCTGGATAGGTCGGAAATCACGGCCTTGACTACCTCTTTCTTCCCCAGCGAGGGAACATAGACCCCCTCAATCTCAGACAGAATTCTGAGGAGCTCTCCCCTTCTCCCCGATATAAGCAAGTCGATATTCTCCTTCACTGCCTTGCAGACAACAGGAGTCACGGCCTCTCCGTCTCCAATAACAAAGGCATCGAAGTAGTCTGCCATTGGCTCGGGGTTTGTCGAACACGGTCCGCCTCCAAGTACTATCGGCTCGATCGTTCTCTCTTTCTGAAGAACGGGAATACCTGCAAGATCTAGAAGAGCGAGGACGTTGGTGTAACCGAGTTCATATTGAAGAGTCAGACCGAGTATATCGAAATCTGAAGCCGGGGTATAAGTCTCTAGAGAGTACAGAGGAACTCCTGCGCTCCTCATCTGGTCGATCATGTCTTTCCATGGAAGGTAAGTTCTCTCCGCAAGAAAACCCTCGATTTCGTTGAGCTCCTTATATAATATCTTAAGCCCCAAGTGAGACATTCCAACTTCGTATGTATCTGGAAAAGCAAGAAGGATTCTCAGCCTGCCTTCGGGATTCTTCACTACGCGATTGAGCTCCTTGCCGATATACCGGCTCGGTTTTCCGACTCTGTGGAGGACTCCTGAGGAAACGAGCCACTTCCTGATAGACTCAGAACCGATCATCAGACTGTGAGCTCTGTGGAAAGAAGAAACATCAATCTCAGTAGATTGTCGTAATCCTCGATCGAAATGTACTCCGTCTCTGAATGTAAGTACCTAACGGCAAGCGCCAGGGGAACCATTTTGATTCCCTTCTGCTGGAAGGGAATCCCATCGGTGCCGCCTCCGGTTACCCCGACCTGGAGAGGTATCTCCTTCTCCTTCGCAAATTCCATCAAACGCTTTCCGAGACCGTAATCTCCCAGAGAGGAGGTGTCAGACATCCTGAGTACGGCCCCGTTCCCCGGTCTTACATTACCCGTAAGTCTTGAACAGCAGGCAAAGGAATCAACGGGAAAGAATAGGTTGGGCCTCAAGCGTTCTGAAAGGGCTCTAGATCCAATCAACCCAATCTCTTCCTGAACAGTCCAGGCAAGCACTATCCTTCTATTTAGGTTAACCTCAGAAAGCATATCTAACAGATCGAGGAGAGCAAGACAACCGGATCTATCGTCCAAAGACCTTACGGATACGTACTTGTCGTTGAGAATAGAGATCTGTTTTCTGAAAACGGCATAGTCGAGTACTTCTATTCCTAGATTCTCGGTTTCCTCTTTTGATGAGGTTCCCACATCTATCACGAGACTCTGCCAGGAAAGGTCTGGCTTCTCCCGAAGGTGTGGAGGCGTCATCCCGATTACACCATCTATCGACTCACCTGAAGATGTTATCACGTCCAGGTGTCTGCCGACGAGAAGTTCGTCTGCTATCCCACCGATCTTCTTGAAGTTGAGAGTCCCATCGTCATTAACGCCGGTCACAAGCAGGCCTATCTCATCCATGTGGGCGGCAAAAGCGATAATCGTATCCCCGCTGCCGACCTCAACAATTACGTTCCCGAGATCGTCGATCGAAGTCTCCACACCTTCGGGAATCATCTCGATTATCTTGGCTCGAATCATCTCTTCTCGTCCGGTCATGCCGGGAACAAAAACAACGTCCGTCAATCTATCTAAATTCATGAAGCCACCTCCTCACCAATTATAGCCTAAGGCCGTGAGTATAGGAAGTTTGACTCACAAAGACGTTCAGGACGGTTATAATCGTAAATGGTAGCGTTTGACTGCAAACGATAATTGATCTATCTTCAAGTCAACATATACGGACTTCATGAATGGAGGAGATTTTGTGAGCAATTGCGAGAGACTTCAGAAACTCAAAGACGAGTGGCAGAAGAAGAAAGTGATGCCTCTTCTCAAGAAATTCCCCGAAAGGAAGAAGGAGTTCAGGACTTCCTTCGATCAGAAGGTTGAGATTCTGTACACACCACCTGAGAAGGAAGAATACGAAGAGAAGGTTGGTTTTCCTGGTCAATATCCTTTCACCCGGGGAGTTCAGCCGACGATGTATCGGGGCCGTCTATGGACGATGAGACAGTATGCAGGGTTTGGGACTGCCGAAGAATCCAACAGAAGGTACAGATACCTCCTATCTCAGGGACAGACAGGGCTTTCCGTTGCCTTCGACCTCCCCACCCAAATCGGCTACGACTCGGATGATCCGATGTCCGAAGGAGAGGTCGGAAGGGTTGGAGTTGCGATAGATTCCCTGGAGGATATGGAGACGCTGTTTGATGGAATCCCCCTCGAAAAGGTCAGCACATCCATGACAATAAACTCCACCGCTGCGATTCTCCTTGCGATGTACATAGCCGTGGGCGAAAAACAGGGTGTCGAAGCCTCGAAGCTTACCGGCACGATCCAGAACGACATTCTGAAGGAGTACATAGCAAGAGGAACTTATATTTTTCCGCCCGATTCATCTATGAGACTTATTACAGATATCTTTGAGTACTGCTCCAAGAACCTCCCAGATTTCAACACAATAAGTATCAGCGGGTACCACATAAGAGAGGCCGGAGCAAATTCCGTTCAGGAGATCGCTTTCACTCTTGCTGACGGAATAGCATACGTTCAGGCAGCAACAGAGGCCGGCCTTGACCCCAACGTTTTTGGGAAGAGACTCTCGTTCTTCTTCAACTCCCACAACGGTTTCCTCGAAGAGATAGCCAAGTTCAGAGCCGCAAGAAGACTGTGGGCTAAGATAATGAAAGAGAGGTTCGGCGTGACTGATGAAAAGGCAATGATGCTGAGATTCCATACTCAGACCGGTGGTTCGACGCTTACGGCGCAGCAACCAATGAATAACATAGTAAGGGTCGCATTTCAAGCTCTGGCTGCTGTACTTGGAGGAACACAGTCGCTTCACACGAACTCTTTTGATGAAGCTCTTGGCCTTCCAACGGAGGATTCAGTCACTATCGCCTTGAGAACACAGCAAATAATCGCCGCTGAAACAGGTGTTACGGACACAGTCGATCCATTGGGTGGAGCTTACTTCATTGAAGAGCTTACAAACACAATGGAAGAGAAGGCTCTTGACTACATTCAGAAGATCGACGATCTGGGGGGAATGGTCGAGGCCGTCAGAGCGGGCTTTGTGCAGAAGGAAATCCTCGACAGCGCCTACAGATATCAGGTTGCGATCGAAAACAAGGATCACATTGTTGTAGGTCTTAATGAATTTGCCGCCGATGAGGAACAAGAGAGAGACATCTTGAGACTTGACCCGGCTATAGAAGACCTGCAAAGAAAGAAACTCGAGGAGCTGAGAAAGAAGCGGGATGGCGGCGAAGTCCGGAACCATCTTGAGAAACTCAAGAAAGCAGCTCAGGGAAGCGATAACCTCATGCCCATAATAATCGATGCGGTAAGAGCATATGCAACTCTGGGAGAAATCGCAAACGCTCTTAGAGAAATCTTCGGTGAATACACCGAAGCCGTGATTCTTTAGAGAGAGGTGAACATGATGAACAAGATAAAGGTACTCGTTGCAAAGCCGGGGCTTGACGGACATGACAGGGGAGCAAAAGTAGTCGCCATGGCACTCAGGGATGCGGGAATGGAAGTCATCTACACAGGCCTTAGACAGTCTCCCGAATCCGTAGTAAAAGCTGCCTTGCAGGAAGACGTCGACGTAATTGGACTGTCTATACTTTCCGGGGCCCATATGAGAATTTGCAGAAAGGTGCTGGAGCTTATGAAAGGAGCCGGAATCGGGGACAAACCTCTCTTTGTTGGAGGCATAATACCATCGGAAGATGCCGAAGAGCTTAGAAGGGCGGGAATTCTTGAAGTGTTTGGGCCAGGGACCTCTCTGAAATCGATAATCGAGAAGATAGAGGAAACGGTTAAGAAATGAAATCGATGGAACCGGCTAAGATTGACCAGCTAAGTGTCTCAAAATCTTTGAGCTTAATTGAAAACAATACACATTCAGCGAGGGAGATGATTGGGGAGCTGCCCGAACGCGACTACTGCGTGATAGGCATAACTGGAAGTCCGGGGGCCGGCAAGTCTTCTCTCACCGACCATCTTGTGTGCATTAGTGCCGAGGAAAAGGCCACTGCCGTTATCGCCATCGATCCGTCTAGCCCATTCACCGGTGGTGCCTTTCTTGGTGACAGAATCAGAATGAGACGGGCTACCGAGGATCCAAGGATCTTTGTGAGATCAATGGCCAGTCGAGGAAATGTCGGTGGGCTTAGTCCTTCTATTTACAACACAGTCGAATTTCTGGGCAGGAGCGGGTACGATCGGATCTACGTTGAAACAGTCGGAGCAGGCCAATCGGAAACCGATATAGCAAACCTTGCCGACATAGTCCTTCTGGTTCTTGCTCCTGGCCTAGGGGACGACGTTCAGACCATGAAAGCCGGTATTATGGAAATTGGCGACATATTTGTCATTAACAAGAGCGACCTTCAGGGAGCCGAACAACTTGCCTCCAGAACAAAAGCTATTCTCGAACTTTCTGGAAAGCGATTGCCAGTTCTGAAAACCGACTCGATTAAGGGCAGTGGCCTGAAGGAACTCTTCAAAAAGATAGAGGAGGTGCTGGCCGACTTCGCGAACTCCGGAAGACTGTCAGCAAGGCGAAACAAGCGTAACCTTTACAATAACTTGAACAGCGCGTACCAGATAATAAAGGAACACTACGCCGAAAATGATAAACTTGAAGAACTAATAAGGTATCTTCTTGAGAATATTGGGAGGTAATCAGATTGAAATCCGAAAGGATAGACCACATTGGCATAGTCGTTGAATCGATCGAAGAGAGGCTTTCCGTTTACAGAGATCTTCTGAAACTCGAAGTCACTGGTATCGAAGAGCTTCCTGAGCGAGGGCTGAAGGTTGCCTTCATAAAGGTTGGCGACACAAGGATCGAACTTCTGGAACCGCTATCTGAGAATAGTCAGATATCCAAGTTCCTGGAAAGCAGAGGAGAAGGCATTCACCACATCGCCTTCCGTGTTGACGATGTTAAAGCCGCAATTGAAGAGGCTGTTTCACTGGAACTCAAACCTCTCTCAAGAGAGCCTGAGTCGGGAGTCGGTGGAACAAAGATAGTCTTCCTCCACCCAAAGAGCACAGGAGGAGTTCTGATGGAACTCGTTGAGGGACATCACTGAGGGGGTGATAGATATGGCCGGTAGACTTGAAGAGTTTTTCGAGAAGAACGATAAGATTATCCTTGGCGGCGGTCAAGAAAAGATCGAAAAACAGCATAAGGCGGGCAAGCTCAGTGCAAGAGAGAGAATAGATATTCTCTGCGATGAAGGTAGCTTCGAGGAATTCGACCGATTTGTAAGGCACAGGGCAACGAGTTTCGGACTCGCAGATAAGGAGTTCCCAGCAGATGGAGTTGTTACTGGAATCGGAACGGTAAACGGGAGAAAGATCGCAATCTTCTCTCAAGACTTCACCGTGCAGGGCGGCTCTCTGGGGGAGATGCATGCAAAGAAGATCATGAAGGTTCAGGATATGGCCATGAAACTCGGCATCCCAATCGTTGGGATAAATGACTCCGGTGGAGCGAGAATTCAGGAAGGTGTTGATTCACTATTCGGTTACGGAGGGATCTTCCACAGAAACACTCTTTCTTCGGGGGTCATTCCGCAGATAACCGTCGTCTGTGGACCGTGCGCAGGAGGAGCAGTGTACTCACCTGCGATAACAGACTTCATAGTAATGACGGACAAGAGCTCCCAGATGTTTATCACAGGTCCTCAGGTGATCAAGGCAGTAACCGGCGAGGATACTTCGATGGAGGAATTGGGAGGAGCTCTGGTGCACAACACCAAGAGCGGAAACGCTCACTTCCTGGCCTCAGACGATGAGAAAGCGATGCTGCTAGTCAAGACGTTGCTGGATTATCTTCCTCAGAACAACGCCGAAGAGCCGTCAAAAACCGAGTCGATTCCTGGCAACCCTATTGAAGAACTCCGGGATATCGTCCCCGAAAACCCAAAGCAGTCATATGACGTGAAAAGGGTGATTTCACTCGCTGTAGACGAAGGCCGGTTCCTTGAAGTGCACGAGCAGTACGCTAAGAACATGGTAATTGGATTTGCGAGAATCGGTGGCAGGTCTGTGGGAGTAGTGGCGAACCAACCGTCTGTCTTTGCAGGCTCTTTAGACATAAACGCCTCCGACAAAGCTGCCAGATTCATAAGATTCCTGGATGCCTTCAACATTCCGATAATAACCTTCGTGGACACGCCGGGATTTCTCCCCGGAGTCTCTCAGGAGCATGGCGGGATAATCCGTCACGGGGCGAAACTACTCTACTCCTACAGCGAGGCGTCCGTTCCCAAGATCACATTGATCCTGAGGAAGGCCTATGGCGGAGCTTACATAGCCATGGGAAGTCAGCATCTTGGGGCCGACATCGTCTACGCCTGGCCTGGAGCTGAAATTGCGGTCATGGGGCCAGAGGGCGCAGCGAATATCATCTTCAAGAGAGAAATCAACGCTTCAGAACAGCCGGAAAAGACTCGACAGGAGAAGATTGCCGAGTACAAGGAGAAATTTGCAAATCCCTTTGTGGCAGCCGGGAGAGGCTATATCGAATCAGTAATTGATCCGGCCGTCACCAGAATCGAGATAATAAAAGCTTTGGAAACGCTGGATACAAAAGTCGAAGGAAGACCGTCAAAGAAACACGGTAATATACCGCTATGAGGTGTGTTTGATGGAGCAATATGTTCAGATTACCATAATAGGCATAGGAATCGTATTCCTGGCGCTGGCAATGCTTTATGTGATTTTCAACATTCTTGGTCGTCTGCTATCGAAGGAACAGACCAGCGTAGTGAAGGCCCTCGTTCCAAAACCAGTCCCTACAAATATATCCGGAGGGCCGGAGAAACAAGACGGCGATGAAGGAGAAGTCATCGCCGCAATAACTGCAGCAGTAACTTCATTCATGGGTCATAGCAACTTCAAAGTCAGAAGCGTTGCCTCCGTTCCCGTTGCGGCAGCTTCGCTTTGGAAACGCCGTGAACCAACCGTCTACTGGAAAGTGAGGAGGAGCAGGAATTGAGAAGATTCATAGTGAAAGTTAACGGCAAAGAATATAACGTCGAGATTGAAGAGCTTTCTTCTGTAAACGATTCTGGTTCGGGCGGAGCAATTCAGGAACCCGACACACGCCAAAAGGTCGAATCTGCAACTCGGCCCAGGCAGGAAGCGAGAGTCGAGGAAGCTCCGAAACCGGTCGGGCCAGTCAAAGAATCCAGTGGATCGGGAGATGAAATCAATATACTGTCGCCGATGTCGGGAACGATCATCGAGGTACTCGTTTCGACAGGAGATTCTGTCTCTCCAGGGCAGAAAGTAGTAATTCTCGAAGCAATGAAAATGGAGAACAGCATACTTTCAGAGAACTCTGGTACTGTCAAAGAAGTGAGGGTCAGAAAGGGAGATAACATAGACGCAGGCGAAATAATGATAGTTCTTGCATAGGGGCGGTGATCATCGCTCCTATGTCTTTATTTAACATCGTCTTCCGCAGCTTAGCTCTTGATTTTCTCCACAATCGACGGGATTGAAAGGAGACAGAGTGGATTCAGCAAATAGGAATCTGGCAACCAAGGCTAGAGAACTCTCTTTGAAGGCTTTCGGGGTCTTTCCAGACATTCCCTTTTCCTTCAACTCCAGATTGAAGAGAATTCTCGGGAGGCTAGTTTACTCGAGGAATCGGGGAACGCTTACTCCACTAAGGATTGAGATTTCTTCTTCTATCTCGGAAAATGAAGAGCTTCTCAAAAAGACCCTGTTGCACGAGTTGTCGCACTTCTACCTGATGACAAACGATAGGGATTTCTCACACGGTTCACCGGAATTCAAGAAACTGGCTGAAGAGCTGGATTTCGATATCGTAGCCGAGTACGAGGGTCTTCCAGTACACAGATGGGTGTGTTCCGTTTGTAAGAAGACAGTTGCCCTCTCCTTCAACCGCAGAGAGAAAAAAGGTCTATCTTCCTGCTGTAAAGCCCCGATAGAACTTCAGGAAAAATAATCGAATAAACACTTGCCTTTCTAGAAATTCATCTGTTATAATAATTTATACCTAATATCTAAGTGGTGATATTTATGAAAGCCTATAAGAAGCTCACGAAGGTGCTTGTATACTTTCATGGAGATTATTTTGTGCCGGTAAGGTTCAGTTACGATGGTATAAAAATAGTTGTGAATGCCGTTACCTCCTTCTGGGTGGAGGCCGTGGGGACTCAGAAAATCTATCATTTCTCAGTAATGACCACACTTGGAGCTTACAATCTTGAATTTGACGAAGATGCGAAGAAATGGTACAGCTATCTTCTTGGAGGGTGATTGCTTTGAAAGGAATTCCTTACGTATCGCACATAGATATGGACGCGTTTTTCGCAAGCATTGAGCAGGCGGCAAATCCGACACTTAAAGGTAAACCGATCGCCGTAACAGGGATTGGAAAGCGGCATTCCGTTGTGACTTCGGCGAGTTACGAGGCAAAGAGACTTGGCGTTAAATCGGGTATGGCCTTTTTCGAAGCCCTGAAGCTCTGTCCCGATCTTATAGCCGTAGGAGTGCAGTCAAAGAAGTACGGTTATATATCGAAAGAGATAATGAAAATGATGACCTCTGTATCACCCAGAGTTATGGTTGCGAGCGTAGACGAGGCTTACATAGATCTCAGCTTTCACACTAAACTGGAGGAGTCGATTAACAGATTCATTTCCTTTAAGAGAGATTTGAAGGAGAGATTCGGAATAACCGCCTCGGTTGGAATCTCGGTAAATCCGATCATATCTAAAATCGCCAGTGATTACTCCAAGCCAAACGGATTCGTAGTGGTCAAAGACGGCATGGAAAGAGAGTTCCTGAATGAGATACCCGTAAAGGACGTTCCGGGAATCGGGAAGCACACGTTGATAAAGCTCGAATCCATGGGATACAAAATGACAGGTGAGCTTTTGGAAGGGTTGGAAAAGTCTCCTATGGATCTGTACACGATGTTTGGAAATGCCTTCATGGGATTTCTGCAAAGCCTTACTAAAAACCGGTTTTCAAGGAAGGGGTTTTTCAAAGAAGAGAGACCGAAGTCCGTGGGTCATTCTATGACGCTATCGGGTGATATTAATGATTTCGATCTTATCGTGAGAGTAACAAACTTCCTGTCGGCAAGGGTAATCTACAGACTTGGAAGATACAAGATGGAAAGCTCAGGGGTCAGCCTGTTCCTAAGATATGCTGACAGGAGTTCAAAGGCTCTTTCAAAGAGGCTGAACTTCACGATATCCTCGATCAAAGACATGACGGAGATCACCCCGTGGCTTATTAGTTCAATCTGGAACGGAACGGCCGTCAGAGCTATCGGAATATCCTGTTGGGCCCTTAGTGAAAAGAAAAATCAAAGACAGTTATCCCTATTTGAAAAGGAAAGAGAACTGCTCGAAACCGTGCTGGAAATAGAGAGGAAATTCGGAGAATACTCGATATTTCCGGGAAATATACTATTCCTCCCCGATATCAGAAAGCTTGAGAAACCTTCTGATCTCCATTACCAGGGCTTCTGCCGTCGCGAGGTTAGTTGCTAACGGTTTGTTATGAACATCACACACTCTTAGAAGGGCGCTCACATCCGGCTCATGGGGTTGTGCGGTAAGCGGGTCTCTTAAAAAGATGACGAAGTCTATCTCGTCATTGGCGATGAGAGCGCCTATCTGGAGGTCACCACCCAGCGGGCCGGACTTGAATGAAGTGAGCTCCAATTTGACCTTCTCCCTGAGGATGTTGCCCGTCGTACTCGTTGCAAAAATGTTACACTTCTTGAATACATCCAGGTGTTCCCTGACAAACATTATTAGGTCGATCTTCTTCTTGTCGTGAGCTATCAATGCTACTCGTGGTTTTTTACTCATGGCTACCTCCGTTTTTCAACAAGAAGATGATAACATATTCCGCCCATTGAAACTCCTGGCGGCTAGCTGAGGTGAATTGATCTGTCCCTTTCATTCAACGAGATAACAATATACGGACAAGCCACTACGGACCCGGAATCGACTGTGCGGGGCGGATTCTTCAAGGTGAGGATATGCGTATACAGGAGTGGGGGAGAAGCCGAAGAAATCTTTGACATTCGTTTTGATGAAAGAGAATCGAAAAGGGCATTCGCGGAAATCTACAGAGGCTGCTATCTGCTTATCAGGGGCGAAATAAGAGTTACAAAGAGCCTTCACGTAAGACTCAGGGACTTTACCGTGACGACAAGACCCTACGACAGAGATCTCGATATCGACATACCGAGAATACTGACACGGATCAAGAGCGATTACTTCTGAAAAGTCTCGTAATACTTACCTCTAAGATCGGTGAAGATAGATCTGTCCACCGCGGTCTTGAATTCGTCAACCTCCAAGAGAAGATACTCGTCACCGACTCTATCGGTTATCTTCACATACTCAATCTTCGGGAAGTAACCCTCTCTCCTCAAAAAGGAGACGTGAATATGCATGAGATTAGGGAGATAGCCCCCTCCGCTGAGAAGTCCGAGCAACCTTAATCTCTGTTCGGACGGATCGATCATGTAAACTCGTCTTTCTTCTTCCGTTATAACACTCCAGGTGAAGTTGGAAGACTGGAGAAGACCTTCGAAGAACTGGTCGAGAAGGCTGCTCATCAGATTAGTCTGATAACTTGATCTGTATTGCTTCCAAGCCTCTTCCCTGACGACACTAAAAGTCACTTCTTCCCTTGAAAGATATACAAGAGCTATCTGGCTCAACTCTTCCGGCTCGAAAAACTCTATATAGAGATCTTCGCCACCCGCTATGATAAGCCTTACCTTCATTTCGAGATCAGTATACCCATTATCGGGAGACTCGGTATCTACCAGATGAAAATGCACCTTCAAAAGCGTATCTATGTCACCAGAATCCACAACCTGCTGGATGAAGAGAGTAAGATCATCGTAGGCGCCGTCCGAAGCAAAGCACAATGCTCCGGCCAGTAGACAAAACAGCATAATTGCAATCGCAGAAAGTTTCATCTTACTCACCTCTTCGCGAGATTATAACATGCGAGGAATTCGAAAAAAATGATAAGATCTGATTGAGGGGTGATGATTTGAAGGTAGCATTTCCCGCTCAGATGAGGGAGATCGATCAAAGGATAATAGATAAGGGAGTACCTTCACTGCTTCTGATGGAGGAGGCGGCCCGCAGCGTTTACGAGGAGATTGCAGACCTCAATATCCGCAAAGCCGCGATTCTGTGTGGAGGTGGCAACAACGGCGGTGACGGCTATGCAGCGGCCAGGCTAATGCATGCCGCAGGCATCGACGTGACGGTTGTTCAGTGCTATGCTCCTACAACAGATGACTGTAAGACAAACGCTACAATATACGTCTCTCTTGGAGGCAAAGGTGTAAAGCTCGAAGAAGAGTCGATCGTTGGCGACTTGCTTGCCGGATCCGATATGGTGGTCGATGCGATTTTTGGAACGGGCTTTCACGGTAGTCTTGAGGAGAAGATTCTTTCTCTCTTCGAGTACGTTAATCGTCTCGATGCTTACAGACTGGCTGTTGACATCCCTTCGGGAGTCTCCGGTTACAACGGTAGCGTGTCCAGAAACTGTTTCAAAGCTGATAAGACAGTGACCTTCGGTCTAGCGAAAACAGGTCATTTTCTCTATCCGGGGCGCGAATTTTGCGGTAAGGTTGTTGTAAGCAGCGCCGGCTTCCAGAGAAGCATTATGGATTCTCTCGCCGATTCAGAAGTTATAGACGATGAGATGGCTTCAGAACTTCTTCCGGAGAGAGCTCGCAACAGCTACAAGGGAAGCTACGGCTCTGTTCTTGTTATTGGAGGAAGCGAAGTCTACACAGGGGCGCCATTCTTGGCAGCCATAGGAGCCTTCCGGTCGGGTTGCGGGCTTGTATACACGTACACTCCTAAAGGCTCTGCAAACGTTATCCGAAACAACTTGCCTGAGGCGATTGCCATGATAAGCAGCGGAGATACTCTCGTCCCAAGAGATGTCGATTACCTTTCAGAAGCTATCGATAAGATTGACAGTATCGTGCTCGGTCCCGGCATTGGAAGAAGTGAAGGGAGCATCGAGTTCGTATTGAAGTTCCTGAAATCCTTCCCGGAGAAGAAATTTGTTGTGGATGCTGATGCGCTGTTTGCACTCGTGAATGATCTCTCGATCTTGGGTCGATCTCGAAATGTACTCATTACTCCTCATATCGGAGAGTTTGCTCGCTTGAATGAAGGAAGAACAGATCTTGCTTCCTTCATTGAGTTCTGTTCACGCCTAAGTATGAACGCCATCCTTAAGGGAGCTTCATCTGTCTTTTGCAATGAGAATGGAAGGATAATTATCAACACGGCCGGGAGCACGGCTCTCGCAAAAGCCGGGAGCGGTGATTTGCTGGCAGGAACTATCGCTGGATTTGCTGCGCAGACAGGCGATCTGGAACGCTCCGGCGTTCTCGGTATGTACTTGATGGGAAGAGCGGCCGAACTGTCAGATCTCTGCGAACCGTGCAACTCGGCATCAAAGATCTCTGAATCTTACTCGCTCGTATTTGAGCATTTGAGAAAGATGGAGAGAAGGCTTCATGGAACTCGGCCATAACATATCGCAACGTTTGGAGCAGAAGCTTGGCCTTTCGCTCAAGGCTCAGCAGGCTCTCAAACTCCTTCAGCTCAATTCACTGGAAATCTCTGCTGAGCTTGAAGAGATCGTGCAAGCAAATCCTCTTCTGGAAATGAAAAGAGAGGATTACGAGCTTATTGAAGACATAGGTGATTCCGAAAAAGAACCTGAGGATGAAGAGAATACGGATGGAGGCGACTTTTACTCGCTTCCTGCAAGCAACTCAATATATATGAAATCCGAGAGCACCGATCGAGACGGTTGGGACTTTGACAGAATCGAGACCCAGCAACCGACCTTCAAAGAGATTCTGAGAGATTTCGGCTTCTATATCCTGGACGATGACCAGTTCTGTCTCTTCGAAGTATTGCTCGACAATATGGACGACCTCGGCATGCTAACAGCAGAACTGAAAGAGATTGCCGACCTGAACAATTGCTCTATAGAAGAACTTTCAGAAGTAATTTCGATAATGAGGGATTCAGGCTTTGACGGCGTCTTCGCTTCCAGTCTGAAAGAACTCGAAGCTCTCATAGGCCCCGGTCTCTTCCCGTCTTCGGGATACAGCGACGGCGCATTTGTCAGATACGTGGAGCCTGATCTTTACATTGAATTTCTGGATGAGAAGTTCATAGTTACTGTTAGAGACTACTCACTCGTCCTGAATGTAGACCCATCATACGAGGAGATTCTTCAGTATGGCGAGAAGATTGCTAGAAAATACATAGAAGAGAAACTTGAGGAGGCGAAGTTCTACATAACTGCCCTCGAAAGGAGAAAGGCCACCCTTATCACAATAGGCAATGAAATAGTGATGAGAAACGCACCCTTCCTCTTGAAAACGAGCGACAAGATCAGGCCCCTGAAGATGAATGTGATTGCTGACAAGATAGGGGTTGTGGTCTCTACAATTAGTCGCGCCGTGAAGGATAAGTTTGTCCAGACACCGGTAGGAACCTTCCCGATAAGGTATTTTTTCGGTAATGTACAAGAGAAGGAACAAGCACTGGAAGTGATTGCGGAGATCGTGAAAGAGGACCCCGGAATTTCCGATTCACAGCTTGTGGTTGAGCTGAAGAATAGGGACATCTGCATTGCAAGAAGAACTGTCAACAAATATAGAAACCAGCTGGGATTAGGAAAAACGAAATGATAACAAAAGCTGTCTTGTTTGTCGGTGGGCAGTACATTTCTTCAACAGAATTCTACTTGAGGAAGCTACATGAGACTCCTTTTGTAGCAGCGGCAGATTCGGGTGCCGAGACGTTGAAGCGCCTC
This sequence comes from Mesotoga sp. UBA5557, assembly GCF_002425715.1. Classification (NCBI taxonomy): domain Bacteria; kingdom Thermotogati; phylum Thermotogota; class Thermotogae; order Kosmotogales; family Kosmotogaceae; genus Mesotoga; species Mesotoga sp. UBA5557. The sequence continues at coordinate 4,322 of NZ_DIMV01000027.1, read as the reverse complement.
GGAATTCATCCTCACCTTCTTGTGGGCGACATGGATTCTGTAAGCGGAAGCACTCTTTCCTGGTGCAGAAGTGAGGGTTCCCTTGTCTTGATATACCCGCCTGAAAAAGATGATACAGATACTCAGATCGCGCTTCAGGCCCTTGAAGAACGGGGCATAGCGGAGGTGGAGATCTTCGGCGCCACAGGTCTGCGCCTCGATCACTTCATGGGTACTCTTGCTTCGATCTACGGTGTGAGGAACTCCTTGAAAGCAACAATAGTGGAGGATAGTGTAGAGATCGGAATGGTATCCAAAGAGCTTATCTGCTCAGTAGAACTAGGCGAGACCTGGTCTCTGTTCCCCTTCGGAGGACAGCCGACCATGATCAGTCTAAAGGGCTTCAAATACCCTTTGAGAGATGCCTTTCTTGAGTACGGGAACCCGCTTGGAGTTTCAAACGAGACGATAGAAAGAGAAGTGCAGATTCTCTGTAAAGGAGGTACCGCCCTATACTTCAGATGGTTGAAAGAGCGATAGTAATATCCGACACGCATGGTTCGTTGACGAGAGTGAAGAAAGTACTTACTGAAGTGGACGAAAACACTCTCGTTATTCACTGCGGGGACTATCTCTATCACGGGCCGAGAAACCCTCTGCCAGAAGGCTACGATCCCATGGCGCTTGCCGATTTTCTAGGGAAATTGTCCAACAGAATCATTGGAGTTAGGGGAAACTGCGATAGCGAAATTGATCTATCGCTGGTCGGTCAGGAAGATGCTCCAAGCGCCCGTTCTCTGTTGATAAACGATCTCGAACTATTCGTAACGCACGGTCACAAGAACTACTGCTTTCCCAACGATCGCGGTTTGGTGATATCCGGTCACACTCACATCTCGCGACTCTCGAGCAATGATGGCCTGATCTTCCTCAATCCCGGGAGTCCCTCACTACCCAAGGATGAAACGGGAGGTTCATACGGAATAATCGATTTCAGAAAGCAAACTGTGTCTCTCAAGAATCTCGAAGGTCTGGAGCTTCTCGTGTTACCCTTCTAGGAGCGCGAACCTTCCCTAAACATGTTACTGAACCCATGATATAATAAATATCTGGGTGATGAATATGGTTTTGAGATGGCATGGACATTCGTGTTTTTCGCTTGAGTGCGATGGAAAGACTCTTCTAATCGATCCCTTCGATGAGGGAGTCGGTTATGATATGCCCGCGGTGAAGCCGGACATTATTCTGGAATCCCATCAGCACCATGATCATAACGCGCATGATCGATTCCAACCCGGATATGTTCTAGTTAACACGCCAGACAGCAGAAACGCACATGGCTTTGCAATAACGGGTCATTCGGTTTTTCACGATGACGTTCAGGGCAAGAAACGCGGCAAGAACATCGTTTTTGAAGTCACAACTCCGGACGGGTTCAGGGTCGTTCATTGCGGAGACCTCGGCCACAGATTGGATTCGGAAATGATCGAGGCGTTGAAGAATCCAGATGTTCTCCTAGTACCTGTTGGCGGTGTCTACACAATCGATGGCGGATTGGCACGAGAACTGACGAGAGACCTCGCTCCGTTCTGTGTAATTCCTATGCATTTTAAGACAGAAGACCTGACTTTCGAGCTGGGGAAGGTCGAAGAGTTCCTTGCAGGCGATCCCTTCGAACAACTCGACGAACTAAGACTTGAAGAAAAGGCCGACGTGGGAACTAGAATAGTCGTCCTCAGATATCATTGATCGAGGGCATGATATGGATGAAAAGAGAGTTCTATCTCTCCTAGGAATAGGCAGAAGAGCAAACAAGGTTGTGTTTGGTAAAGAGCAACTTAGGGGTTATTTGAGGCAGCCGTTAAGAAGAAAGTTTCTCATTCTGGCTTGCGATACCAGCGATTCGATAAAGGAAGACTGGGTTAAGAGATGCAAGAGCCACGGGGCAAGCTGTATTCTTCTCAAAGAACACGACCGCATCGCTCTGGGAAAGGCCATCGGCAAAGACAACATCTCTGCAGTGGCAGTTGCCGATGATGGCCTTGCAGAGGAAATCTCAAAGATAATGACACAGGCGGGAGGTGACTGAGCTATGCCAAAAGCCAGAGTGTACGAACTTGCTAAGAGACTTAACATAACGGCAAGAGAGCTGCTGGACGAACTTGAGGAGCTCGGTGTTACCGTCAAGAACCATATGTCCGTTCTTGACGAGGAGACCGTTAATATCATCGTTGGTCTCTATGAGGAAGAAAAGAAGGAGATCTTAAGGAAGGTCGAAAAGGCGAAGAATAAGATTCAGGAGAAAGAAGTAAAGAATCTTGAGAAGAAATTGGTCTCGAAAGAGGAGCCGGCGACCGAGAAAAAAATTCCGGTTGAGCATAAAGTAAGAACGATCAAGCTGAAGAGCAACGAATTCAAGCTCGACGTACTCGCCAAGAGGATGAACGTTCAGATCTCCAAGGTGATAAAGGATCAGTTCATGAACGGGATAATACTTCGCCCCGGCCNNCCCGGCCAGATTCTCTCGCTTGAAGACGCGGTGAAAATTGCCAAGAATTACGAATGGGAAGTGGAGCTGGTTCATGAAGAAGAGATGAATCCCTTTGAGAGCATCTCGAGTTCTTACGCGGAATCTTACAAGGAAAGCTCAAGACTGGTTCAGAGGCCCCCGGTCGTCACGGTTATGGGGCACGTTGACCATGGGAAGACTACGCTTCTCGACAGAATTAGAAAGGCCAAGGTCGCCGAAGACGAAATCGGAGGCATTACCCAGACCATAGGTGCTTACCAGGTCGAGATAAGAAACAAGAAGATCACGTTTATTGATACGCCCGGGCACGAGGCATTCACCGAAATGAGAGCGCGCGGAGCTCAGGCAACGGATATCGTAGTTCTTGTTGTAGCGGCCGACGACGGTGTTATGCCGCAGACTATAGAGGCTTACAACCACGCGAAGACAGCAAATGTGCCCATAATTGTCGCGATAAACAAGATAGACAAACCAAACGCAAACATAGACCTTACTAAGCAACAGCTCGCCTCGAAGCTGGGCCTCGTTCCTGAAGACTGGGGCGGGGACACTGTAACAGTTCCTGTATCTGCGAAAACAGGCAAGGGCGTTGAGGATGTTCTTGAGATGATCCTTCTTGTAGCCGAAGTAGCAGATGTGAAGTGCATTCCCGAAGGAAACGCAAGAGGAATCATTATTGACTCAAGATTGGACAAGGCCGTAGGTCCCCTGGCAACTCTCATTGTAAAAGACGGGATTTTAAGACCTGGCGACTACGTTGTTGCCGGTTCTGCCTCAGGCAGAGTGAAGGCATTGATTAACGAATACGGGAAGCGAATCAAAGAAGCCCATCCTTCAGATCCTGTGCAGATTATTGGCTTCGACGAGGTTCCCGATGTCCACAGCATTGTGTACGCGGTTGAAAGCCTTGATACTTCAAGATCGCTTGCCGAATACGCAAAGAATCAGGCTCAGAGAGAAAAATCCGTTACCACCAGGCACCATATCAGGCTTGAAGAATTCCTCTCAACGACTGGCAACACTGACGAGAAGAAGGATCTCAATGTGATACTGAAAGCCGATTCCTTCGGTACAGTCGAGGCTCTGAAGCAGGCCTTGGCCAAGCTAGAGAATAACGACGTCAGGATTGAGGTCGTCCATTCTGGTATCGGCTCTGTAAACTCGAGTGACGTAATGCTGGCATCTGCCTCCGATGCCGTAATAATGGGCTTCAAAGTTAAACCCGATGCCCAGGCAAGAAAACAGGCAGAAGTTGAGGGCGTACAGATCAAAGTTTACGAGATCATCTTTAACTTGATAGACGACCTCAAGAAAGCCCTTGAGGGTCTCCTAGAACCCGAGGAAGTCGATGAAGTGATCGGCCATGGACACATAAAGCAGTTGTTCAGAATCAATAAAGTTGGAACTATAGCCGGTGTTCAGGTGGACGATGGACACGTGCTTAAGAAAGGCAGGATGAGAGTATACAGAAAGAACGAGGAAATCGCAGACGTAGCGATCGAAGTGCTCAAGCATTACAAAGACGATGCGAGCAGGGTAGATGCCCCAAAGGAGTGCGGAATAAAGGCGCTCGGCTTTGATGACTTCCAGGAAGAAGATCAACTAGAGTTTCACAGCAAGAAGAGCGTAAAGAGAACAATAGATTTCACCGAATAGGTCCCTGATAGATGAATGAGGTCCCTTAACGGGGCCTTTTTTTTTCGAGAAAACGAGGTTCGAAGTGTGCCAAAACAGGCTGGGTTCGCCGTCGAACGGTTCTCCGAGGAAAACGTTATTCGTTCCAGAGCGAGGATCTGTTCTTCGTTCTTAGAAT